>CANPZL010000022.1 GCA_947589055.1 uncultured Lachnospiraceae bacterium
ACAATCGTCATGTACTTCTGTGGCAGCTTATCGTTCTTTCCGTTTCTCATGACCTCCTGTATATCTTCCTCGGAAAGTTCCCTGCCATACTGCCTCATACATTCCTCATTGATGGTTCTCATGCACTTGATCAGTCCCTCCCGGATTGTGATGCACTCTGCTTCATTTGGAGCGGAATCTTCAATCGGCATAATGTCAATCGTCCAGCTTCCTATATCCACGACTACCACCCTTTTCGGGAGAGTCTTCATTCTGTCGGCAACCGCCGCATAGCACTGAGGAAATACCGATACCCTTGCAATGTTCATCCGGTACTGCTCGTTGTCAAACCGGAAGATCACTTCCTTATTTCTCGATAAGTAGTCGATGAAGTCCTGCTTTTCTGCTCCAAAACGGGTGAGCGGTAACCCAACGGATAAAAGGACATTTGCATTTCTCATTCCCCGTCTGTTCAGCTCTTTTGCCACCGCTGCCAGCGTAAGCAGATAGAAGTTGTCATTTTCGACTTTCAAGTCCCTTACCTCTAATCTTCTGCCGCCTACCTTGTAGTAGGAACCGTTGTACTCCACCACGTTGTTGTAAAACGCTGGCTCCGTGGTGATCTCCTTTACTCCGGTGGTAAATACCTGACTGACCGTTTTCATGCCGGACCAGCCGTGGTCGATTCCGATTACTTCAATATGTTTATCCATCTTTCTTTTCCTCCTGTTCAAAAACAATTTCTTTCTCATGCTCCTTTTCCTCTATTCCAAGCAGCTTTTTCATACATGGAAAACAGTATTTTTCTGACTGTCTGTACGGACACCCGATACATTTATCTTCCTTTTCCTGCTCCACTGCTTTAGGCTGTGCGTCCTCTTTTACACATTTCTTTGCTATACATTGTCTGTTGTTTCCATAGAAGAATCTGCACCGCATACAGCTTCTCAAATCTCTTTCTAACTTTGCCTGTACTTCAATAATATCTAAAGGCTTTGGCGATTTCTGTACCCTGACGTTAATTCCCATCCACGCCACCCGCCTCTCTCTCGGCGGTAAGCCTCTGGATTTCCTCAAGTTTACGGTCTGCCATTCCTGCCGACCTGATCAGCGCATAAAACACTAACCCTACAAGTACTGTCAATATCCCTATTCCTATCATCTGCCGCCCCTCCCTGACTGTTCCTGCTTCTTTCTCTGTTCTTCCTCCATTCTCTCTACATACTCCCGAATATCAATCAGATCTTCCAAGTCGTAGATTTTGGAACACATGGCATTCTCAATGTTTTCCGGGGTACACTCACCATGCTCGGTAAGTGCCGCTATTACTTTCTGCTTAATTTCTTCCTGCACATCATCCGGCATAGCTGCTATATAATATGGCGGCAGATAGGAAACCTCTGTCTGAACCTCCTTTTCATACTCGTAACTTTTTTCAAAATCACTTATGAATTTTTCCTTTACCAAGATTGCTCTTGTCTTGTTCTCCTCGCTGGCTAACTCCACCAGCTCGTCCATGAACTGAATTAACTCTCGCTTTGTCATTGCCATCCTGCATCCTCCTTTTTGCAATATAAAAGTAGGACCAAGTCAGCTTTATGGAACTTGTCCACACAAGAGCTAATTTAGTCCTACCTAAATATCAAATATTAAATTATCACCTCTTTTAAGGTACACTTCATACACCATCCGAATAATTGATGGTAATTTAGTGTCAAGTTGCTCGGTTTTCATTTTTCAAGATTAAAAATGAGCTCATCCTAATCATTTTTCGCTGTTCTCACAGCATTTTTTCTTAGGACTAAATCAGCGGAAACCCTTGAATTTATTGGTTTCTTACTAACTTGACACTATTATATCATCAGCCCCCCATAAAGGATTAGGATACGTCAGATCCCCTCTTCGCATAGCTCCCCGGATCAAATACAGCTTTACCTGTGTACCGCTCATTCTCGTTATATTTTTCCGTTTTTCCGCCCATTCCATTAACAGGGCGGCCGCTCCCGCCGTATGTGCCGCTGCGATACTGGTGCCGCTCCGGACCGTATAACCATAAGCCTGATTCGGCAGACGGGAAATGTCCGGCCCATACACATCGACCCCCGGTGCCGCCAGATCCGGTTTGATCCCTCCGTCACTGGTATATCCCCGTCCGGCCTCATAATACAGGCTCCCGGTATAGTGGTTATATGCAGTAACACAGATCGGCCCCTCCGCCGCCGAAGGCTCTGTCAAGGTAACGGAAGGATCCGGCTGTAAAAAATAAGTGTTATCCGAAATAAAATTTCGGATGGGCATCCATATATGAAATCCATTTTCCGTGCTTCCTGCCGCATAGACCCGAAATCGCCAGATCCCCTCGGTAGGCTCCCGCATACGGATAAAGATCAGCTCCTTACCGGATAATTCTTCAACCAACACATACGCAATATCTATCACCGTCCGCTCCAGAAGAAAATCAATCCGCTGTCTGCTTTGAAAACGTGGCGGGATTCGGTCGATCACTTCCCCATAAGGTGATTCGATCCCAATGGCATAGGTGTTCGGATTGTTTCCCCATAGCTCCAGAATCAATCCCGGTTCATTGGAACCTACATTAACCTCTACCACAGTATTTGCATTTACATTCCCCTCCACCGTCCCATAAAAATGATGTCTTGCATTTCCTTCATTCCCGGCAGGTAAGGAAACGGATTCTCCCGGCGACGCATTGATTCTGGTCAAATACTGGTCTAGCACACCCCAGCCGGCATGATCGCCGCTGTTCGTACCCAGACCGATATAAATCACGATCGGCTGGTTTCTTTGAATGGACTGCTGTCTTAGATAATAAGCGGCCTGTATAATGTCACTTTCCTGATAGACCTCATCGGAATCAATAAAATAGAATTCTTTTAAATACTCCTTTGCCTGCTTCAGCTTTACTACAAGCAGGTCCGCCATTGGCGCCGCACCCGTAAAATTCCCCGAATCCTCGCCCCCTGCAATGATGCCTGCGGCAAAGGTGCCGTGTCCGTTGGTATCCTCACTTGGAACGATCGTAAGAGGATCCTCTGAAGCCAGAGCCTGATTGATCATTTCTTCCGTATATTCACTCCCATACCCGGTATCCTTAGGCGGTGTACCGGTCTGTATGGTCTGATCCCAAATCGCCCGGATCCTCGTGGTTCCGTCCGCCTTCCGGAACAATGGATTTTGATAGTCAATCCCGGTATCAATGATGCCAACTAAAACATTTTCCCCTTTTAAATTTAAAACCGGCTGATTTTGTACCCGCAGAATGCCGCTGGCCTCCATACTGGTAGTATCCATAAGACCATAGCATTTGGGAAGCATGTAGTATACACGGGAAACCACGGTCATGAAATCAATGGTTCCTCGTTCCAGACTTACGATTGCTAAATAATTATCAATGATCTTTATACATTCTCCTTGAAAATATTCCCGCAGAAGATCGACATTACCATTATAGGAAATGATATAATCCGCATACGCATTGCTTAGGATCCGTTCCTTGCATATGTTTTCCAGTCCGTCATATCCACTTATATCCATTCTCTGTATTCCATTCTTTCTCTTCTTAATAATGTATGCAGCGTATGCGACAAATTCTAACCTGCAAAAAAAGAATCCGGCAACTCTAACATACCAGCCTGCCGGATTCTGCACATTTTAAATTTTATAAAAAATTAAAGCCCTCGTCTTCGTCGTCTTCATTTCCAATCAACATACTCTCGTCTACTTTGACCTCTACCTCACCGGAATATACCTCGTCTTCCTTGATATTATCCGCACTGGAAACCGGGTTATGCTCCGGTTCCGGTTTCACCGGTTCCGCCTGCTTTTTCTCCTGTGCAGCTATGTTGCGGAGTTCCTCAAATATATCCTTCGGCCCGCTTTTCTTCTCCGGCTCCACGGTTTCAAAAATCGGCTTCGGAGTAAAGCCTGTTCCGGATTCAGCGGTCACGGTTTCAGAAGCAGAATCCATACCAGTTACCTCTGATACAGCCTTTCCATCTCCTTCACCCGCATTTGCCTTGATCAGCTCGTCAGTCAGCTTTGTGATCCGCTTCTGTGCCGCCTCCAGTTCCTTTCTCAGAGCCGCCGCTTCCTTTTTTGCACTTTCCGCCTCTGCATTTGCCAAGTCTGTCTTTCTCTGTGCTTCCGTAATGTCATTCTGCAGATTATAAAGCTTCAGAGCGTTTTCCCGATTGGAATCCGATAGTTTATTATTCTGATCCTTCAATACGTCAATCTGAAGCTGCAATTCCTCATACGCTCCACTGATCTGATTCAAGTATGCATATACTTCTGTCTTGTTCAGTCCTAATATAGCCCGACTAAACCGTTTGTCACTGGAAACAACGATTTCATTCATGAGAATTCTCCTTTTCTATTTAAATTCAACAAAAAAAGCTTCATTTTTTATATAATCCGATTATAACAAATCCATTCAAAAACTTCAATACAAAGGTTCACATCTTCTATCGCTTTCGTTTTTTGACTGCTTCCGGGAATTCTTCCATGATATACGCATTGATCTCAGCCCCCCAAAGAACCAGATTCATCATCAGATATACCCAGACCATTGCGATTGCGATTCCTGCCAAGCTTCCGTAGATTCGGGAATAATTACTGAAATGATTGATATATACAGAAAAACCAAAGGAAACAATCATCCAAGTTACAGCGGAAAATAATGCTCCGGGTGTTGCCTGCCGCAGCGTCATTTTATGATTAGGCAGTCCCTTATACATAATGACAAACATAAGATACAAAAGGACAAAGCCCACCGCTACACGAATACTCAGGATCAGGGTAGCAATATCATTCATAAACGGGACCTGCTTTAAAATCAGCTGATACAAAGAATTACCAAACACGAACACGATCAGCAAAACAATCAATGCGGCAGCTAAAATCAGAGTATGAACGGTTGCGATTCCCCGTAATACGAAATAATTCCTAGACTCTTCCGTGCGGTAAACGGAATTGAGTCCATTGCTGATGGAAAGCAGTCCACGGGAAGCCGACCACAATGTGATCAGAATGGAAAAGGACATCAAAGTATGCCCGGTGGTTCCCAGCATTTCTTTTATAATAGCAAGCACCCATTCTTCTATCTCATTGGGAAGGATGTTACGCAGAGCGAGGATAAAATCCGTCTGGCTGATCGGCAGGAACCGAATTAACGTCAAAAGCAGGATCAAAAACGGAAAACAGGATAAGATTAAAAAGAATGCCGCCTGAGAGGCATACACGGACACCCGGTCCTCCTTTGAACGCTGTAAAAAATCCCGTATCAATCTAATCCATCGATTCATAACTCCACCTGCTTATTCTATCTTATGCATTATGTTTATTATAGGCATCTGTCCATTATTCTTTTGGAACGCCTGATTCCCGTAAGCATTCTGCCTGCTTATGTAACTGATCTATCATCTAAAGCCAATGGCTGCGGTCATCCTCATTGGTAGATATTTACCAGTTCCACTCCTGTATAATAATGCGAAATGATCTCTTCCGCTGAATATCCAAGCTCTGCCATTGCCTTTGTTCCGTTCTGGCTCATGCCTACTCCATGTCCGAATCCGCCACCGACAATTATAAAATTCCCTTCTTCGTCCTTCGTTACATAATAAAAGGGACTTGGTATCAATGCCCAGCCTACGGATTCCGAACCGTCCTGACGCTTGATCGTAACATCAGCCGGGGTCATCAATGCCCTCGCATTGGTTTGTCCGGTCACCTTGATTGTCGCCTCAGATCCCACAAGTGTGATTTCCTTCACGATTCCGCTTTTTCCCCTTAATGAAACCTCTATATTTTGTATCTGTCCCAGAGAGGAAATAGGCTGGCTGATATAACTGCCATCCGGCTGAAGAGTAAGAATCCGTTCCGGACTTGTTTCATACCGTTGCTTCAACGTAGACTGAACAGCGGCTGTCATTTCTTCCGGCGTATACGTGATCCGCCACCGATACAAAGGATACTCCTGTTCAAAGGACTGATAGCTTGTTCCATCATCTATAAAGGCTCGAAAGGTTTCTTCGTTCGTGAAATCAACGGGACCCCCTTCTGCATTTTCCATCTTATCCGTCAAATAGGGAAGCGGATCACCGTCCCATACATCGTAATTATTGCAGGTAACACCGCAAGAGGTTGAGAAAAAATAAGCCTCGATAACCTCACCCTGATAAAAGGGAACCATACCATAGGTATCCTTTACCGCTAAGATGGACTCTTCTGTCTCTGCTACTGCATTATACACCTGCGTCATGGTACTGTCATCTAAATGCGCTCCATATCTTGCATAGGTTCCATCCTGCATCTTGGCATATGCATATCCTCTGGCACAGATTGCCTGTACCTGTAACGCTTCTTCTCCATAAGAAACCGGCATTTCGCTGGGAACTACCGTATACAGATACTCTTCCAGACTCAATTCATTTACGATCGTCAGACCGGTATCCTCATAAGGGGCTACTTCTAAAACTCCTCGGTAGGCCGGAGAAACACCGTTCCGGCTTATGGAAAGCACCTGTATCTTCCCATTCTCCGCATTGGGCGTGATCGTTACCCGTCCCCCTGCCATATATCCACAGGTAGAGGTAAGCTCTAACTCCTCTCCTGCCTCAAATACCTTCTCCTGATCTTGAAAAGTCAGCGTATACGGACAGTCTGCCGTGATCCGCACAACCGGATGGATCAAAGAAGAATAATCACTGTTTCCCAATACTACCCGTATCTTATCGGCACGAATCGGTTCTGTAATCAGAGCCGCCTCAATCACACCGTCTGCCACCACAAAATTCGTAGTAGTATAACCCACCAAAATCTGTGAGGTTGGTTCTACTGCCAGTTCCCCATATATCTTATAGATTTGATAATGGGGTGACAGCATCAGTTCTCCATATCCTTCTATCTCGATACAATCCTCATGAACAGCCAGTACCTTAGCGGTAATCACATCTGACTTCATGATAATCTCTGTAATTCCCTGCGTATTCATCCAAATATCCGCAACGGTACCGGCAATCGTTTTAAATTCCGTTTCCTCGCCCAGAAAACAGTCATAGCTTTTATGGAAACCATTGATAAAGATCTGCAGCTGATCATTCGCAGCTGTTTCGATCCATACATTAGACAACTGTATGGCTTCCGTACTTTCTCCTGTATAATCCAGAATCCGCTGTCCGGATACATACACACGGATAATTTTGTCCTCTGCATCCTTTAACTGCTCCTGTAACATTTCCTGTCTCTGACTGTCAAATGTCTGTAATCCATATTCGCCTTCCGGCGTAACCACTACGAAGGAATCCTGCCCTTCTGTAGAGATTTCCTCCTGCACACTTAAAACCAAAAGATTTTGGATGCTTACCTTATCACTTCCCACTTCTCCAATCAAATATTCATAGAACTGCCGGAATTCAGCCTGATCTAAAACCGCCGTATCTCTTTTCCCTTTCAGGAAAAAAAGTTCCTCCGTTTCCTCAATCTGTGCGGCTTCCATCTGCAGCAGGGCAGTTATGGCTTGTCTGGCATCTCCTGCTGTAAAACCACTGTTATCCCCGTCTGCGATTTCCAGCACCGGTTGTTCCTCCATTAACTGTCTCAGAAGCTGTTCTGCCTCTGCTCTTCCATAATACGCATCCGGCTGGCTTTCCGGAAAGAAAGCAAGGCGGATAAGCACACCCCCGACAATCCCTGCCAATCCTAACATTATCACCGGAAGAATCCATAATTTACTCCATTTTCTCTTTTTCAATATGTAGTCCCCACGCTTCTATATGTAATGATTGTTTGATTACCATTCTTTTCTATATGATAAAAAAGCAGCATTTCTGCTGCTTTTTTATCCAATGTAACACCCAAAATGCCGGTTCCCTCTTTTGACTCCTAGCATAGCTAGGTGGGTGTCCGCATCTGGCTTTCTGTCTTCCACTGCAAAACGGAGGCTTGACATTCCACCAAGAAATATAGGACTCCCGTATCATTGAATGTAGGTTCAAAATTAAGGGAATTGTCGTACATTTCAGGCTTCATAGTCAACGTAACCGGTTACCAGCAACATTGATGTTACTTCTGTTATGACTATTATAACTTATTCATATGTAAAATACAAGTATATTATTCACAAGATGCGAATTTCCTTGCATTCCAAAGCCACCTTTTATTCCGGACTATGAATCAAAATTTCTACATCTTTATGCCCATAGCTCATGATCTTAGTGCGGATATGGGCCTTCATTTCTTCATTGCAGTTAACACTTACCATATCATAGAGCTGCATGACATAATCCGTCCAGCAGTCATAGATTTCCGCACGGATTTCAGCATCGTCTGCTTCCTCAGCAGTCGCTGCGATCTCATCATCGTCCTGCAGCATCAGCTCTTCCACCGCTTCATCAAAATCATAATCAAAATCATCGTATTCATCATCGATTTCATATGGATTCGTGATCATCGTAACCGGCTTTGCTTCCCCGTAGGCGATCCGTTCCAGTTCTTCCGTCCGAACCAAGGCACAGTCATACATTTCAATAATCAATGCCTTTATACATTCCTGTTCTGTTTCAAAGTAATGATACAACCGTTCAACCGGCATATCCTTCGGACAATCCTCAACCTCACGTATGTTATACCAGTAATTCTTTGCACAGGCAATAGTCCGCTGTCGTATGGACTTTTGTTTCTCCCTGACTGCCACGCTGTGCCTTGCACGTCGGACATGCATGCGCCCCGCAACAAATTTACCGGTCCAAATGATCAAATAAATCAGGATTACTCCCAGAACTACTGTACATATGGTATTTCCAATCGAATCAAACATATGAATACCTTCCTCTAACGTATCTACTTACTAAGGCATATTATACAACAGAACCCTTGCGTATTTCAATCCGTAATCACGTTTTTCAGAAGAATCCTCCCTATTGCTTCCATATACGATAAATCTGTTCCCAATCCTCATATGTCCCACAGGACTTAACCGCCCTGCAAATCCGCTCGATCACGTTTTCATCTTCCTCCAGTTCTTCTGCGATCTTTTTGGGGTCTTTTCGTTTTTGCAGCTTCCTGCAAACCATTTGAATCAGTTTTTTACTCTCTCCCTGCTGCATTCCCTGCTGTATCCCCTTTTCTACGCCATATTCGATCAAATTCATCTTAATATCCTCCCATTCTTCACTCCGCCTGACTTCCTGCACGATACGATCTAAACGTATCAGTCGAGGATCCCTAACTACTATTTCCGGATTTTCCAAGTCGGTATGCCTGATGTATTGCAGCAGGCTGACCAACTCCGGTGTGCCATTCTTACTTTCCATATTTAAAAACAGTTTTGTCGTACCATCCCCTAACGCATACCCGGATATTTCCTCGCATTGCTCCGTAAATGTATACAAAGCCTGATCCATTCCGAATATATCCTTCTGCGTGATGAATATAATCACTGTATCCGGCAGATACCTATAACGTGTTTCCTTTCCTGCCTTTAAGAACGGAGTATGCCTCTCTATGCTTCATAACCGATAGAAATAGGGCAAAATCGCTGAGATTTGAAGAAAACGACTCTGCAACCTCCAATCCGGATTCCGCTTGTTTCTTTTTCATGCTTTCTTCCTTTCTATGTTCCAGGAAGAAACCGGCATCTCCCTGCTTTTCATATGGATTAGCAAGGATTTCGATTATCAGAATGTTTCACAGATAACGGCAGAACCGCATAAGAAGATAGATTATAAGCCGAATTCTTTGCTGATACAACTATAACATAGCACGCATAAGTTTTCAATATTTATTTTATATTTTTACTGTATAATTGAATAGATTAAGATAAAAATAATATTTCTGCTATAGTATGTACTATTGCGAATGTAAATAAACAAAAAAACTGCTGTATCTGCATTTCTGCAAATACAGCAGCTTCTGTTTGAATCTTCAGGCCCTGTTAACTAAGCCTTCCATTAGGTCAAATCCAGTAAATCCTTTGTCAGTAAAACCTTGATACGCTTTGACAATACTTTCGTACTTCCGTCAGCGTTCTTAATCGTTACCCGGACTACCAGATACGTATACTGTCCGCCATAGGCATCAAAGTACCTTCGCTGTGTTACCAGACTTGGGCAATTTACCTTATTTACAAGATAAACACCACCGGAATTCAATACATCCAGTATATCATCCGTCGCAAATACCTTGATATGATTCTCATCATCTGTCCATGCATCGGACTGGGTTGTGAGATAATCCAAATCATAGAAAATCTCAACATCCGTTACCGTTTGATTAGCGCCCTTTTCAATACCAAAACCGAATTCCGGATAAGCAACCCCTGAAGTAACATCAATGTAATAACCATTATCGGCATCACGCTTAACGATATTACCCGGTGCCTTTGTTGTTCCGTCCGGATCAAAGAGTACAATGTCCTCCTGCTTCTTCGGCGCCTTACCGGTCTTGCTTGCCATATTGATCAATACATTCAGGAACAGACGACGTTCATCGTTGTTATCTCTTTGGTAACCGGTGATCAGTGCATGACCGGCACCGCAGTAGGTAATATTTCCAACGGAATAGATGTAATAATTATCCGCACCGTCCTTCGGTGAAGCGGCATACATGGACGAATTTTCCTTCATAAGCTGATAATTTGTACCACCTGAAGTTCCGGCAGCTGACGCACTGTCCGGTGCCAAAGTATACCATACCGCTACATCTTCATTTTCCAGATCCAATGTATATGCCTGACTATGGGTATTACTTATACGCAGATCGGAAGCAATATAGAACGGATAGGTCGTAACAACACCTCGATTTACCTGCGTTGCCTTTGCAGTACCCGTATTGTTCAAAGGTCCGGTTACCTGCATATTATACTTTATAGCCTCTTCAATCTGAAATTCAGTATAAGTGAATTTCATATTCATTCCCTGATTAGTTTCATAAATAGAGAATACATCTGTATAACCTGGCAAGCCAATCGTTCCATTCCCGGATGATGCCCAATTAACCTTATTCTTATTTGCTTTCTGTCTCCACTGTTGTACCAGAGAATCCCAAGTCGAACCAACTGCCGTACTCTTCATGCTAAGATCAATATCAGTATTTGCGGACAGGTTGGTCAGGAAATATCGATCCGTATCTGTACTGGAATATTTTGCAAATCCTGTTGTACCAGTACTTTCATCAGCAATCAGATGTCCTAACGGATTCTGTGCCATTTCTTCCCGCATAATACGGGTAAGTGTGAGTGCATGACTGGCATTTGCCGGAGTATCACCATAATAAGTCATATTATCATGGGTCATTAGCAAACTTCCGCCATTTTCTGAACCGTCTTCTTCCTTGTATTCCGTGAATGCCAACAGATCACTTGTAGCCTCCTCACTAAAATCCTCAAAGGTGCCACCATAATCATCCATAAAACCTACAACGATAACATCATAGTTCTTTCTTAAATATGCCTCCGGTCCATATGCCATCATACTGAAATGACGA
The DNA here is from genome assembly GCA_947589055.1 of uncultured Lachnospiraceae bacterium. Lineage (GTDB taxonomy): Bacteria > Bacillota > Clostridia > Lachnospirales > Lachnospiraceae > CAG-632. The sequence goes on from CANPZL010000022.1 coordinate 11,482, forward strand.
TATTTCCGATACGCCTCTACCATCTTATCATGTTCTTCAATATATGGTTTGTAATATCCGAAGTAAAAGGCATCAACAGGATAAAATCCACCTGTACCAACATCACCATTATTTAGATAGAAAAATCGGAAATAATCCCTAGAATTTAATATCTTATCCAAACCATAAGTATTAAAATCACTACCACTATAAGTATGTTGAGAACCATCCTTATATACATATGTTACCGAAATTCCTTTTCCGTCTCGAAGATCTATAATCGCCTGTCTCATAGGATCCTCTACTGCCTTTAATTTATTATATTCTACAGTTCCTTCAGTCAAATATGCCTGATATAAATCATATGCCTCAGCAGCAGTATTTGCATATTCTTCCCGCTGCTTATCCGTCGTATTTCTGGCCGCTTTCGCATAAAATTCAATATCATCCATGTACATGATGTCCAATGACAGATCATATTCGTCGGCTACCAAATCCATATAGTTATAATCCCGATCTTCATGGCCTTCTGCACTGTCATATCGATTCACGCTTAAGGTTGTCATATATTTACCCATTTGCTTACCATGAGCAGAACCATTTGCATATGACCAAGGAAGCGAATTCGCATTAAAGGCCTCTGCATCCGTAACATTAGAAGCATATGGTCTATCCGGTGTACGATCATTCGGAATCGGATCATAACCGAAGCGATCCGCCTGGGCTGTTCCATAAGCAGAATACAAAAATGGATTACCACTACTTTGCTGATAGTTCTTATCCAGATAGAAGGTATGCCCATCCGGAGCAGTTGGATTTGTGCTCTCACCTGATGCCACCTTTTTCTGTGTCAAAGGCATAATCTCCAGAATACTTGCCTGCTTTTTCGGCTGATCCTCCAGCTTCTTAAATACTGTAATGGAAGAATAACTGCCGGCCGCATTCGTCGTTGTATCCTGTACTAAGATTTTCCAACTGAAAGCTCCGAAATCATCCTCCGGATAGTTATAAGAAAGGGTTGCAGTCGTTCCGCTAAATGCAACGGTCTGTATTACCTCTCCTGCATCCATAGCACCGCTTCCTAACGAAAAGACACCGTCATCATCCACATCCTCTAACAAAACTGCCTGATAGGTATGATTCTCAATCGGATTCAACAATTCAACATTCCAAGATACAGAACGATTCGTTAATTCCGTCTTACTATCACCCTCTACATAGGTCAACGCAGTCGTATCAATCGTAAACTTTGGACGAATACTGGTTTTTTCACTATAAACCGTTCTATACAATTCATCACTTCTATCATCACTAAATACTTTTACGTTTTCTGCTGAACCATATAAACCATCTGGATTTGAAACAGTTTCCTCGCAATCATTTACCCAATAATCCGTAAAAAATACATCAGCAGAACTATCATATTGTTTGCGGATTCCCCAATTTACTAATATTGAATCATTAGTTGTAGCATCATCCGCTTCCTCTGCATACTGACACAACTTAAACATATTACAATCCGGATCCATATAGACATTCTTATATCCATCTTTCTTAGCCTGAGTATAAGCATTCCAGATCTCATTGCTGAATACGATCGGCATTCCCGCATCTATATAGGCTTCTAACTGGGTCAAACGGTCATAGGTAATATCATTACCATTCATAATCGTATAATCATACGGATTACCTTGTGAAATACGAGCTCCTCGAATACTTGTCAGCTGCCCCATATGACAATACATACTGAATACCGCTTCATTTTTTCTCCATTCTTCATTGGCCGACCAATTCGGGTCCATGCCATATGCCAAATGGTGTTTAAATGCAGACATATTTCCGCCTACATAAATCAGATCATAGCTGTCCGATACATCCGCTTTTGCAGTAATATACTCATCTGTAGACATCTGAACCAACTCAATCTGCTCTGCATTCAAGCCAAGTGCATATGCTAACTTTGCCTTTGACAGATCCCATTGGTAATATTCCTGCGTCATAGTACCATCTTCTGACAGATAATTGTCAATCTCAGAAGTATTCAACACATTAGCAGGAATCGTATAGTAATTTCCAAGAGGCTGCTTAGGACTAAATCCATTTGCCTCCGTATTGGTAAACTTACTCGTATTCGTAGTAATCGAACTACTTGCAGCCAATTCCTTATCGATCGGATAACAAGGCTGTAATTCCAGCACCCGGTACGCAGTCGTCGATACCGAACCGCTTCCGCCGCCTTCGCCGCTGCCTGCATAATTCCGATAATGGCTCTTATTGATTAAGGTAACAATATCATTTACCTTCTTCGGGTTATGAGCCGGTCTTGCCGCCAACGTCTGCATATACTGTGTGCCGACTACCAAGACGTTGTTCTTCTTAGCATATCCGTTTGTCGTGATTGACAGATCGATCAGCTTACCAAAGTTCGTTGTCGTATCAATCGTCAGATTTTCCGGCTGTTTTCCGCTGCCGGTTCCACCGCTGCTGGTTGCCCCTTCAACGGTTCCAAAAAGAATATACGTCCATCCCTTTGCCGCCGGAGCATCGGATAATACCTTTAATTCATTTCTTACATCTGCGGTAATATCTGTACCTGAATACGCATCTGGAGTAATAAAGATATAATCATATTTCTTAACCGAATTACCTGCTGTATCTGCCATGTAAAACGTATCTACCGTTATATCACCGGCCTTCATTACATCAACCTGTGATGCTGTCGGTAGAATATCCGAAATACTGCTGAATGCATGGCCCATTCCAGCAGCAGAATCAAGCATCCAACTTGTCACACTCTCAAATTCAGTCTGAACATCTGCTTCTACTAAAGTATCACCGGTAATGACCAGCACATTTAAAGTAGGATCCGCTGTCCCGGTCCGCTTCCAGTACTCCGGCCAAGAAGGATAACCATCCGGCAAAGTCAGGTTGTTTGCCTGATATGGCACATAAGTAGAACGCAGATTTTCCATATAGCTCTGAATAGTATCTGAAATGTCAGTGCTATCCTTCGTCCAGTTAGAAACATTCGTAGTATATGTCCGTTTCCAGCTGTTTTTGAAATCTGAGGTCGTCAGATAGTATACCTGTGAATTTGTTCCGGTCACCTGTTCCTGCGTATCGTCATCTGCACCGGTATTCTTTAACTCATAATTCATGATCAATGGCTTGTTGCTGCCGAATGCATAGTTATGCAGGAACTCATATAAGTTTTCTGAAATAGCGCTTCCGCCAGTATAAGCAGCATTGCTTTGCGCATATACATAGATTAAATCCGCCTTGCCTAATTCTGTGGACAGATTATCCGCCAGTGCATCAATCTCAGCAATGGTCTTTACCACCGGAACCACTTTATTAGCTGCCATCGTTTCCGCAATCGTTCGATTCTCATTGATGATCACTGTCCGAAAGCCATCCTCCCCCTCTAAAAATGGGTTGATTGAGCTTAAAACCTCAGCTTTTGCACCATCAGACGGTACGATAACATAGATGTAATAGCAGCTGTCATCATACTCGGTACTGGTGCTTGCCTGATTGGAAGTCTCGATAATATGGTCAATCTGCGTCATAGTTGCTGAAGCACTTGCATTTGCAGCTGCCAGCCGCTGATAGTCGAATTCATCTACCGAATTGGACTTTAACGACAGAAATACCCAGACAGAAGATGCAATCAGAACACAAAGCACAGTCAAAGCACTGAATATGATTTTGGCTTTTTTACTTTTTAACATAAATTCTGCTCCTTTCTCTCATTCTATCTCCTGTATCATCAAGGTGCATCTTCATCGGTCGGATCCGACGCACCCTTTGGTTCTAACACATAACTATTTCGAACCGTAATCATTCCTGCCGAATTCTTTTCCATGGTCTGCTTCTCTACCTGAATATCCAGATACAATGCATTTTCATCCGGAATGGCATATGCATACATGGTCTCCACATTTTTACTTACCAGCATATCGCTTAAAGCGGATGCCGAATACGTGCTTAATAATTTAATTTGGTTTCCAGTCTGATCCAGAACCATCGCTTCCGGCGTCACCGGTGTAGCATGATTGGTTACAACTGCATTCGCAGTAGCCGCATCGCTTCCCTGTCCCATCGCAATTCCAACCGAATCATTTCTTACATTCAATATCTTTCGGCTCATATAAACGGTATGTTCCGTATTATCAAAATAATAAATATCCAGCATTTTCCGATAGGAAGCTGTCAAATGTACGCCACCGGGCGTAACAGAACTCTCATCCGTCTTCTGCTCATAGACGATTGCAATATAATCAATCGGCGTTTCCTCGTTCGTTAAAGAATCAAAGGAATAAAGCGGCATACCGGACAGACCGGAAACAGGTACAGAACTTCCTGACCCCTGAATAATCAATCTTCCTGAGGCATCTGCTGCATTGCTGCCGCCTGCTCCTATGCTGGCATATTCCTTGCCATCTCTGCCGACCCGAAGCTCTGACGCCTGCAGTATTTTATCTGCGATCAGATCATAAAGTTCCTGACCGGTCCGCTGCACCTCAATATCATTTCGACTTCTGGTATATACCCTTGTGGTAGAAGCGATAAAACTTCCTAGTGCAATCATAATCAACGACAGGATCACGATCGCTATCAGCAACTCAACTAATGAAAAGCCTTGATTGTTTTTCTTCTTCATTTTCCAACCTCCTCTCATCAGTCTAATTCTGAATACGTTTCATAAAATACTCCTGTCTCAGCAGGCAAATGTACATTGGCAATCAGTTCTCCATTCTTCCGGTATAACCAGAATTCACCAGCACCGTAATCGACCACAGCGGAGCCATCGCTTTTATTAAAACGAATCACGATTCCGGTACTATCAATCTTATGAGCAACAGCAGATCCAGCCGGCTCGTGATATATGGTGCCTCGTTCCAAAACCTTTACCGGATTGGATACCCCCACATAATCATAATAATTAGAATTTGCCAGTTCCGGACTCATTCCTGAATCCGGGAGATGAAAACTACCGGCCGCATAATATCCCCGTTCAATGTAGTAGGCTCCATCCGCTCCCTGATACAGCCGCATGGCCATTTTGGAATCCTGTGCCATCGTCGTAGTCCGCAAAGTTGAAAACTCCGATTCCAATGTGGTGACTGATTTTTTATACTTTGCAGAATCTACCGAACGCCAAGTAACTAATGATAAAGCAGTTAAAATCACCATGATCGCCATAACAATGATTATTTCAACAAAGGAATATCCATGATTGTTATGCTTTTGTTTTTTCATACCCTCACCACCTACTCTACGTTCTTTTTCCAGTTCTCATAATGCAGAACATCTCCTACTTCAATCATTCCGACAGCCTTATTACCGCCTTCCTCATCCGGATCGCTCGGTTCATAATCCTTAAAGATCTCACAGATACCGGAATAATCTCCTATCGGATTTCCTTTCGTTGCATCCGCTGTCCGTAATATTGTCTTTACGATTTCCGCATTTGCTACAAAATCCATCTGATGACCGATAATAATCTTACTGCCGGATACGATCAGTCCCTCGAACCGGGTTACCTGATCGTTCGCATCCGTCGGATCATCCGGGAATGTCACATCCCCTTTGGCAATTACCAGTCCCATTACCTTTCCGTTGGTTCCGGCAGGTGCCTCCACCTCAACATCACCGTCAGAGATCCAGACATAATAGCTGCCAATCTTTGTTCCATTGAGTCCGCTTCCGTTAATCTTTGAAAAATCCAGGAAGTAATTGATCGGTGTAACATCCGCCGCTTCTGTAGAAGCGATCGTATTCTTTAAGTTTGTCATTGCTTCCAATAATTCATCGGAATATCCGGTAGTATTGATCACCTGCAACGCATACTTCATTTCCATGTAATTGTTGTTATATTCCGTTGCCCTTGCATTAAAGTTGGTTACTGTAGGACTCTCTCCGCCTACCAACGGATCCATCGTCGGGCTGGTAACCGTTAAGAACTTATTGCTTGCCACATTCAAGGCACCGCTGGAATATGCACCGGAAGTCGTAACCGTCGTCGCATCTACACCAGTCGTAATATTTAAATCCGCCAGATTAAAGTCACCAAATTCCCGTACATTGGCAATATCGGTTGCATAAGCATATCCCGGCATATCGGGCATATCATTCGCATACCAATCGAAAAATTCCGTTGCCGCCGTCGCACTGGTAAAGTTCAGGAAATAATAATCCTTATCGGAAATGGTCTGCGTTACCGTCATATTTGCCGGATCTACCCAGCCCCTATCCGTAATCACCTGAATAATCTCATCATTAAACGCTTCATAAACATTTGAAAAGATCGGACGTCCTGCTGTATCGACGCCTAAAGGCATATAGGCAATCTGGTTGCTCTTAACGGATATGGACTCACCTGTTCGTACATCCGTATTGCCTTCTACCTCAACATAGCTTGTGGTCGCACTGGAGCCATCGGGAGCAACTGCAACATCCCGTCTCCTAGAGGTCTCAATATAAGAACGACCGGCAACATATAAGTTATCCAGACCGCTGAAATCAATATCCGCATTATTCCCGTTTACAATGATGGCACTGCTGTTTACATGCGCCTTGCCGCTTGCTGCGTATTGGGATAATACTCGTTGATTATCCGCTGTCTGTGAGAAATTATAACCGTAATAAGAACCGGAAAATTCCAGTATTGCATTATCATTGTTGATTTCCAGATCATCGGCCACATAAACATTTGCGTTCATATTTAATGTACCGTCATCTGAATTCATACCTACTGTCCGCACGGAAGCCGGCGCCAATGTGATATTGTCCGCCCATACGTCTGCTTGGCCGGAACTGATCGTAATATTACCCGTAATATTTGTCACACCATCATTGATAACAGAAATCGTACCCGGTACGATTACCTTCTCTGCGGTTATGCTGACCCGGCTGCCATTATTATACAGACCGGAATACCGGCTTTTATCATTGATACCGTTTGCCGCAGTCAGACGGGCTGTATTGCTTCCGTCATAATAGTTCGATACTCTGGTTGCAGCATCCATATTATAGTTTTTATTATAATAATCTGCAGCCGCATAGATATTACCGGTTACAGATACCGGTCCGTTGCTGGTCTCGGTCGCTTCATTGAATTCCACACCCATATCAGCAATCAACGAAAAATCATACAATGCATTTGCCACGTTATCTACATTACTGAACGCAACATCAAATTCCGGTTCCGTTATCACAACGTCCGTCGTGATCGACTGTACATAACCTTCTGTCGTTGTCCGTGTCACTGTAACATTATGAATGATCAGCTTATCATAGACCGTAACCAGATTCGGTGCCACACCAGTAGTAGTCGTTACGATCTCCATATATAATCTTGGTTCCGTCGCCGGCAAGGTTGCCGGATCCACAAGCGTTACACCTTCCGTTGAAATGAAGCCCTTCAACCGTTTGTACAGCTCTGCCTGTGATACATAAGCCGGATCTGTAGCCAGCTTCTGCAGGAATTTCTGTTTCATGATCCTGTTTGCTGCCTTTTCATCAATCGTCACATAATTGCCGGCTGCCGGATCATAATAAACCATGACTTCAACCGTATCGTTGTAGGCGGATAATAATGCCTGTGTAGAATCACTGCCGATACCGGCATATAATTCATCCATTGCCTTTTCCACATAATAGAAGTTATTCTTATTTTCCAGATCCACATACCGCATCCGGTAAAAATAACCGGCAGATGCCAGAATAACTCCTATCAAAATACCCATACAGGCAAGACCTACCATAACGACAACGAAGGTATTACCACTGTTATTCAATTTTTTATTCCGAATATTTGACATTAGTAATCCCCCTTCGACGTATCAAATGTTGTTACTGCTCCTGTATCCCTATTCGTTAGTTCAATATAAATATTGTAAATCCGTCCTTCTTCTGAATACCGCTCATCATCACTTAACGTTTTAATTACCATTGTAAGGTCCCCGGTAGGTACATTTACAGACATTTTTGTACTCCGCCCAGCCGGATAATCCGTACTGGATAATACATTCAATCGTTCCGTAGGCGTTCCTTCGTCCAGCAGTAATGGAATGTTGGTATAGATTTCAACCGGATGTGCTGCTAATGCATTGACCAGTTCAAACTGAGTCATATACTGGTAATTTCCTCCCGCTGTGATATCTCTTCCGAAAGCAGTCTCCGTCGGGATCAAATCACCGCCCAGATTGGTGACACTGGAAACCTTGGAATCATCCTCTGCTGTCCGTATAACGTATACCTTTGCAGTATCTGACAGGTTATTGGTTATGTTAATCTTATCATCCCCATACGCTTTATTGTACAGGAACTGATTATACATCAGGTAAATATCCGGAAGCTCCTTAAACTGCTGCTCATATGGTGTATATGTAATCGTCGCCGCATCTGAAGGAACTCCATACCGGCTTACGATTCCCGGATTCTCATATATGACTTCACAAGTTACCTTATACTTATTTGAGTTCCCCGGTTCGTTTACCGCATCCAGAATAAGGTTGATTTCCTTTGTTGCACGCTCGCTGACCGAACGTGTACCGTTTTTTAATTGGACTGCCAGCACTTCATCATCTGCATCACCGGAACTTTCCAAAGCAGAAATAATAGAGCTGAAATAGGAACTGGTCGCAGTCACATCGCAGTTGGATACGTTGGTAATTACTGCCGTCTGGCTTGCATCCAAGCTGGACAGATTTCCAAGATTTGCCGCATTGGGATCAAAATAATCTGCCTGATTTAAAGATGCAACCGCATAAGGGGTGGTATCCATACGAATCAACACGTCATAGTCCCGATAATCAACCGTAGCCGTACCGGTAAAGGTATACTGCCGTACCAATGCCTCCGGTGTACTTCCATGTGCAGTATTATAGCTTTTCACTGCCTGATACATTGCTGTTACCGACGCCCAGCCTGTACTGCCGCCGGGTACCGGCATAGAAGTCAGATAGGAATTATTCGGAATAGCAGTACCTGGGTTTCCGTCCGCTTTCACGGAAGAAAAACCATAAGAAGTAGTAAGCGTAGTATCCATTCCCAGTGTCGTGGACAGTTCATCCACGGCTGAAGAAGAATACATAGTTTCTATATCCACCTGCTTCATGGTCTCCGCTATGGATTTTGCATAATCCGTAGCGGCCTGCTGTGCATCCGCCCGTTGTCCGATGCGGATGCTGCTTGCTAACTGATTGATAATGGGAATGATACACATAGTAAAAACAACGACAGCAATCAGAATCTCTATTAAACTGACACCTTTGTTATTCTCTCGTTTCATGAAATCACTCCATTCTACTTATACACGATCACACTACCTGCCCGATTTGCGATCTTTACTCTGTTTGCAGACGCATCGTCCGCTACCTTTACATACAAGGTCTTATCCGTCGTGTTCTCTAATGTAACCGCTACACCATTGATATCCTCAGTGTCCTTGATGTCGGAGGACTGGATCAGCATAGTCAGGTCATCACCCGGATCAAACTCCTGCCTTCTGGTATCCGTTCCGATACCATATTCCACTACGTACTGGTCGCCTTCCTTGGAAACACGAACCGTTACACTCTCAGATTCATTCTTGCTGCTGGTAACATTGTTACCGCCGGACGCCAGCCCGACTACCTTACCGGAGGTATCGCTGCTGGTGGGATTCACAGCCATATATAAGTCATAATCATTCTTAATCGTTTCCCCGTTGTCAGAAGAATACTTAGAAGTGGTGGCCGCACCGTCGCCGCCTTCAAACAGATTATCAACACCGACCGGAATATCATTCAGATCCAGATCGACATTTTCTTCTCTTCCGTTCCCGTTGATGCTGAATAAGTTGACTGTCATATTACCTTGCAATTCATTCGTTTCTTCATCCAATGAAACAGTAACAGAATCCACTGTCATCCGATATTTATATGCCGCCACATGATTCACAAAATCCTTAACGCCTGCATAATCGCCATGATATTCAAGGGTCATAGTAGAGTTATAGCAGGTGTAATTCTCCTGGGGTGCTGCCATCTGTGCATTTTCTGTGCCTTCCGCCTGTGCATCCTCGGCACCTTCCGCCGGCTGCTCAGCTAGTTGTCCTTCTGCATTGGAACCGCCCAGAGTATAAAACAGGGTCGGTTCTGTCATTCCCTGACTCTTTACATCATATGTGATCTCTTCATTATCCCGGACTCCCTGAATAAACATGAGCATATATTCCTGATTCCAGTTGGAAGGGAACTCTGCCAGTTTTGCATCAAACAGTTCCAGATTATCTTCCGTCCACTGGAGATATTCTCCCCGATGGATTTCCTTTTCCTGCAGTTCCTGCAAGGTAACCTTCAAGGTAGCAGTTTCCCGTTCAATGGATTCCTTCTCCTTCCATTGCGGAGATACCCACAGAAAATATGCCGCTGCTAAGATCGCTACACTTCCCAGTATCAATAAAACCTTCTTTGTTGTATCATTCATCCTTCTTCCCTCCTATTCCGCATCTGCTTCCGCTTCCGTAGAAGTCTCCGCAGGGGCAGGTGCCTCTGTGGTCGTCGCCTCATATTCCGGAAGAACATAATTACAGGTTACCGTATATTCATATGTGATAACACCATCATCATCCTGTTGTGCGATGGAATCAATCCATGCATTTTCCACACAGCTAATATCCCGCAGATCCACTACCAGTCTTGCTACAGAATTATAATCCGTGCTATTCATGGTGATACTAACGCCGGTTGAGGAAGAATCAATTGATTTCACCTTGACATTAGCAGGTATCTTTTCTTCCAATGTATTCCAGAACTCCATCATGTACTCATTGGAAATCTTCGTGGAATCATACAGGGTCAACATATCGTTGTATGTTGCCTGACTCTGGAGATAGTCGTTATAGATCTCCTGAATATCCTGAATCGCCGCAATATCCTGCTTTACCTGATTCTGTTCCTTTATCGCCTTCGCTTTCATAACCGAAACAAAGATGCAGGCACCGCCGGCAATGACAACTGCCAAAACCAGTACTGCAACCAATGCGCCGGTTGTTCCCTGACTTGCCTTCTTAGCCGCCTGCTCCTGCAGAACGAAGCCCATAGGGTTCATGGCAGCACCGATCGGCCCGATCAAGTAGACCGGACTGTAGATCTGGGTATTGATCTTCTCGTCAAACTTTACATTATACAGGCTATCCATAACCTTAGTGGATACATTCAACTGAATCTTAAACAGACCGTCAATACCACGGATCAAAGCACCGTCACCGGTTAGATATACTTCGTCAATAGGCTTATCCGGATTCCGGGAGCCATAGTAATCCATGACACGTCCGATATTGTTGATCAGATACCGGAACGAACCGGTAATAGCATCATCATCAAAGTCAACAGTAATCATACGTTCATTCTGAAGCATGGTAAGCGCTGTAGCCGCATCGACCTCTTTTGCTTCCATTACCTCAGCGACTACTGCATTGATACCATATGGAACAGTACGCTGTAATAACAGGGTATCGCCCTTTACGATATTCAGCACGGTAGACTCACTGCCGATCTGTACCACCATCGTCGTCGCATTCTCACTGGTCTGTGTCTTGATCATCTGGAGCATGGCGTTACCGATATAATCGATGGACTCTACATTCAGTCCTGCAACGCTTGCCACTTCATAATAGGTACGCACCATCTGCTGGGGTGCCGCAACTACAAGGATCCTCTTATTTTTTGCTCCGTCTTCGCCGACTACGGATTCCAGCACCGTGTATGCGATCACATAATCCTCTATATTAACAGGAAAATATTCTGTTGCATTCGCATTGATAATTCCGGAAATCTTATTATCCGGTACGGAAGGGATCAAAACCTCCCGGCTCACAATCTTGGTGGAAGCCAAAACAAAAATCGCATTTTTGTTCGTGATACCATTTGCATTCAACTGCTCCCGGATTGCTGCTCCTACCAGATCCTTATTTCTTATGTAACCATCCTCAAACGCCCCTTCCGGTGTTTCGAAGATCATCGCATTATGGATATACGTCTGTTTCTTTTGTGAAGCTGTCGCTTCAATGATTGTAATGTTTTCATTCGTTATGTCTATGGTTAAGACTTTACTATTTTTTGCCATTTCGTAGCCTCCCTCGCTAATCAGTGTATATTTTCAGGGCTACAAGCCCATTATACCTAGGTACCAGCTCACAAGCTGTTCACCACATATCATGGCGATATAGACGCCCATTGCCAAATATGGGCCAAAGGCCAAGCGATGCCCGCCTTTTCCTATCTTCATGATAATCAGATGTATGATGCTTCCGCAGATACACCCCATCATAAATGCTACAATATTCAGTTTCCAGCCTAAAAGTAAGCCAGCCGCTGCCATGAGCTTAATGTCGCCGCCACCTACTATATGCTCTCCTTCCCGCAGTCTGGTTCCAACCCAGTCAAGGAGCAGTAGGAAAACGCTGACTGCAAAAAGACCAACGACCTGTTCCTTCCAGTTTTCCAACCGGAAGCAGAGCCGAATCAGTCCTAATACAAATATAAAAATGTTAAACTCGATCGGAATATATTGTGTATTCCAGTCCACCAAACCGATATACAGCAGCGCTGTGGTACATAAGCAAAACAGTACCGTTTCCAGCGACATTCCGTAAATCAGATACAGTGGAACATAACATATACCGTTTAAAACAGCAAGAATCCATATGTACCGCCCATTTTGAGCCTTCGTATACATACAATCCTTTCTTACCAAACGGTACGTGGTATAGGTGAATTCCGTCACCCAGTTAGACTTTCCAATGGGCCGCATGGCAATACAGGTTTCCCGACCCTGACAGGAATCACAGACTTCCTCATCCTCATCCATCTTACGAATATAAGTAATCAAGTCAAAGGAATGCCGGAATACAATCCCGATCAAAATCCCCGAAACCAGAAACCCTGCTATATACAGCCAGATCATCACGCATCCCACCTAAACATACAACACACGCCCGGTTGCCCGGACGTATGCTGTATTACTTTTATTATTCAGCCATAGATGCTCCAGGGTTCGGAGAACACTGATGAGCAGCATCTACTGTACCATAGTAAACAATTACTTTATTATTTACCGGATCAATATCGCAGAAAAATTCTTGAGAAGTAATAGCACTACCAGCTAAATCTTTCTTAGATTTTCCTGATAAAGTGGCACCGCTTGCAATACCAATAACATTGGCAACCTCTTTTGAAAAATCATCGCCAGCTGCAAGAATACTATTAAGTTGAAGACCTGAACCAGACGGTGCAGCATCATATGCCTTTTCTACTGCTAATGCTGAGTTAATAGAACTTGCAACGGTAGATCCGGTCTGCACATCCGTTGAAAGTCTTGACTTGTTGATGTACTTGATCAAAGCCGGTGCCAATGCAGCAGCCAAAATCGCCATAATCGCAATAACGATAATCAGCTCGACCATTGAGAAACCTTTGTTACTTGTTTTTTTCATAATAATCTCTCCTTTTTTATTAAAATATTTATTATTACATCTGCTGACGGTTTCGGATTCAGCAGAGAATAACCATCTTGATTTTACAGATTATCCATACCGTTGTACATAGACAGGATCGGTCCGTATACACCGGCAACGATGATACCAACGATACCAGCCATTACAACCATCGTCAGCGGTTCCATCGCTGTGGTTACCTGTTCGGTAGTCATATCCACCTGTTCTTCATAATAATCGGCTACTTTATCCATCATATCCTCGATGTTACCGGTCTCCTCCCCGATCTTGATCATCTGAGGAAGCATGGTCGGGAACAATTCCGCATCCCGTATCGGCTTTGACAGGGGAACGCCCTTCATAACCTGATCCTTTGCATTTAGCAGAGCTTCCCGGAACCAGATGTTTGACATCATGTTAGAAACTGCTTCCACACCATCTACCAGAGAAATACCGGAAGCCATCAATGTACTCAGCGTACGGGAAACATTCGCAGCCGCCTGCATAACTGTCAGCTTTCCGAAAATCGGCACCTTAATGGTAAACTTACCGATTACATGCTTTCCAAGATCCGTTGCAGCAAACGTTTTGTAAAGGAATATGATACCGCCTACGATCAGTAATACCAGCCACCACCGATACCGGAACAGATCCGAAAGCCAGAGTAACAGCTTCGTTGCCGCTGGAAGCTCCATACCCATGTCGGCAAACATATCGGAGAACTGCGGGATAACTGCTACTACCATGACGATGACCACGATGACCGCTATGATCAATACGATGATGGGATAGGTCAAAGCTCCCCGAATCTTACCATTCAGCTTTGACTGCTTATCAAACTGAACCGCCAGACGTTCAAAACAGATCTCCAGATTACCGGACATCTCGCCTGCCTCCACCATACTGATCATGATGGGTGGAATCACCTTTGCATGCTGGCGGAAGCCATCCGCCAAGGTACCACCCTTTTCAACGTAGGTCTTCGTATCTCGTAAGACCCCCTGCAGAGTCTTATTATCCATCTGCTCACTCATCATATCCAGAGCGGAGATAATGGTAACACCTGCATTCAACACGCTGGCAAACTGTTTACAGAACACGCTTAAATCTCTCGGTTTGATCTTCTTGTTAATTTTTATCTGGATATCCTTATCCATCGCTCCGGCTTCGGCACAGGATACCACGGTATAGCCATCCGCCTTCAGCTTATTGACTGCCGCTTCCTGATTCGGTGCGTCAATATCGCCTTTCTTATTCTTACCGTTTGCGTCTACGACCTTATACTTATATATCGCCATCGTCATTCCTCCGCACTTTTTTCTTTATCAATACTGTTGCTCCCTGTCTCCCCATTTTCATAAATATGAACAAAGTACCAACATTATCTCTACTTGAATTTTACATTATATTTCGGCATATTGCAATAATATTTTACACAAAAAATATTTTTTTGTTCACATTTCACAAATTTTCTAATTATCCCAGCTTTTTCCGGAGTGCATCTAACTCCTGTGCGTAAGTAAGCGCCATATCTCTGGTGATCACCCCAGCCTGATACAGATCAAACAATGCATCGTCCATGGTGATCATTCCCTGCGCCTTGCTGGTCTGGACCGTTGCCTGTATCTGATGGGTCTTACCATCCCGGATCAGGCTTCGGATCGCCGGATTTGCAATCATGACCTCGAACGCAGCTACCCGTCCCTTACCGTCGGCTGTGGGAAGCAGCTGTTGCGAGATAACGCCTACCAATACCATAGAGAGCTGTGTCCGGATCTGCTGCTGCTGATGGGGAGGGAATACATCGATTACACGGTCGATGGTACTGGCAGCACCAATGGTATGCAGTGTGGAAAATACCAAGTGACCGGTCTCCGCCGCAGTTACCGCAATAGAGATCGTCTCATAATCACGCATCTCACCAACCAGAATAATATCCGGATCCTCACGAAGGGCGGCACGCAGTGCATTGTTATAGCTTAACGTATCCATACCTACTTCCCGTTGGTTTACGATGGATTTTTTGTGTTTATGTACATACTCGATCGGATCCTCAAGGGTAATGATATGATCCGTCCGGTTTTCGTTTGCCTTATTGATGATGGAAGCCAGTGTTGTCGATTTTCCGGAACCGGTAGGTCCCGTTACCAACACCAAGCCTCTTCTCCGCTTGTATAATTCCACCACCGAATTCGGGATACCCAGTTGATCCGGTCTGGGGATATTCGTATCTACCCGCCGGAACGCCGCCGCCATATTTCCCCGATCCATGTAGACATTCACACGGAACCGGCCGCAGAGCTGGTGTGCATAAGAAAAGTCAACCTCGCCTCGTTCCTTTAACACTTTTTTCTGTTTATCATTCATTACACTTCCTAACAGTTCTGCCACATCGGGCGGCATCAGGGGATCCATTTCTAGTCCGACCAACTTTCCGTTAATCCGTAGCTTAGGCGGAATCCCTGCACCAAAATGAATATCTGACGCCTTATTTTCTACTGCAAATGCCAGCAGCTCATTCATATTTAACATAGCTTCTTCTCCTCTTAATATTCGTCTCCTGCTTCGTATACAATCTTCTTCATCTCGCCGATCGAGGTGGTTCCTTCTTTTACCAGTCTTCCGGCGGCCAGCTTCAGGGTCAGCATACCTTCCGCCAACGCCTGTTTTTCGATTTTGTCTGCGGTAGCCCCGCTGGCGATAACGGACTGCAGCTCACGGGATACCGGCATAATCTCATACACACCGATTCGTCCCACAAAGCCGGTATCATTACAGAGGGGACAGCCGACCGGCTCATAGATACCGAATTCCTCTGTCAGCGGAATGTCGAGCAGTCGTTTTTCATTTTCCTCTGCATAACGCCCCTGCTTGCATTTACACAGACGGCGTACCAGACGCTGTGCGATAACTCCAACCAAAGCATCTCCTACGACATAAGGTTCAATCCCCATATCGATCAGACGGGTAACCGTACTGGCGGCACTGTTGGTATGAAGGGTAGATACTACCAAGTGACCGGTGATCGCCGCTTGTACTGCGATCTGCGCTGTCTCACCGTCTCTTATCTCACCGATCATGATAATATCCGGATCCTGACGAAGAATGGAACGAAGGGCGGCGGCAAAGGTCATTTCCGCCTTTACGTTTACCTGTACCTGATTGATACCGTCTATATTTGCCTCTACAGGATCCTCTACTGTAATGATATTAACATCCTCTGTATTTAATTCACTTAAAGAAGTATACAGAGTCGTTGATTTTCCGGAACCGGTAGGCCCGGTTACCAGTATGATTCCGTGCGGATTACTCAGGATACCGTCAAACACCTTCATTTCCTGCGGTCCCAGACCCAACGCACTCTTCGGCTTGGTCAGACCGTCTTTGGAAGTAAGACGCATAACGATCTTCTCTCCGTACACAGTAGGCAGACAGGATACACGAATATCAAATTCTTTTCGGTCGACAAAGATGGAGATACGCCCGTCCTGTGGTTTTCTCTTCTCGGATATATCCATTCCGCCAATGATCTTGATACGGGCAGCGATCGCCGACATCAGAGAATAATCGTACGTCATGACCTTCTTTAATGCACCGTCGATCCGATACCGTACCCGGACGCTGGTCTCCAATGGCTCGATATGTATATCGGAAGCTCTCTGCCGAACTCCGCCTTCCAGAATCTGCTTAACCAGTAAAACGATCGGGGAATTGTCGATCTCGTCATTGATCTGTTCTTCCTCTGCCTGACTTAATCCTTCCTGCTCCCGCTCCCGCCGGTACTGCTCCGCCACTTCCATGGCCTGCTGATTACCATAGTACTTACCAATGGCCTCGGTGATCTCCTCATCGCTGGTAAGCATCGGCTCGATCTGCATATTCGTCAGGATTCCCAGATCGTCGATAGCAAAGATGTCCATCGGATCCGACATGGCTACCTTTAACACATTCGGGTTATATTCATCCACTTCAACCGGAACCGCCCGATACCGCATTACTTCCTTTTCCGGAATCAGCTTCAGAACATCCTCCGTCAGCTTGCAGGAACGTAATTCGATATATTCGATGCCCAACTGTTGTGAAATCGTCAGATTTAACAGTTCTTGACTGACCAGACCCATCTCCACCATGGCCTGGCCCAGCTTGATGCCTTTTTCCTTCTGATATGCGATTGCTTCCTGTAACTCCTCTTCCGTAATTGCTCCGGCTGCAACCAGCAAATCTCCAAGTCTGATTTTTTTTCTTCCCGCTGAAATTCGCATATGACATCTACCTCGCATTCAACATTATTGATATAATTTTAACATACAACCTCTATAATTACTACTGTTTGTTTTCGTCATTTTTACCAATTATCTACTCTAAATATTATGGATTTTTCTAATTTTCCAACTATTTCTACCATGCTTTCCTTTGGAAAAGCACATTTTTTTTATGCAAAACATAAAATAACCGTAACAATGCTCCTTCCGAGGTACGTCTTGCAAACATTTCAAAAACCGCTTACACCGGAAGAAGAGTTATTCTATCTGAACCTGAGCCGGCAAGGGGATATTCATGCAAGGAACCTGCTCGTAGAACATAACCTCCGGCTGGTTGCACATATCGTAAAAAAATACAACACCTACGAACGGGATATGGAGGATCTGATCTCTACCGGTACCATTGGCCTGATCAAGGCCATTAACACCTACGACGCATCCAAAGGGAATAAACTCGGCACTTATGCTTCCCGCTGTATTGAAAATGAACTTCTTATGTTGCTTCGTCAAGAACGGAAATCCTCCCGTGAGGTTTCCCTATACGAACCCATCGGTTCCGACAAAGAAGGCAATGAAATCCATCTGATGGATATTATGGAATCCACCAACGAAGACATTCTGGAGCAGATGATAACGGAAAGCCAGATTTTTTCCATTTATCATCTGCTGCATACCACCCTCACCCCACGGGAACAGGACGTCATCACGCTGCGGTATGGTCTTTATAACCATACGCCGATCACCCAGCGGGATGTCGCACGCCGATTGGGCATTTCCCGTTCCTATGTGAGCCGGATCGAAAAACGTGCCTTAGAAAAGCTGAAAAACCGTTTAGAAAACGGTTAATCCGCTTTTCGGCGCAGAATACAGCCGATCGGCAGTACTTCCCCGAATGCAACATGAAGCTTCTGTCTGGGATGGGGTGCGGACTGCATAGGTCTGCCATCTTCATCCCAGATCTCCTTTACGGTCAGATAACGATTTTCCCCATCAAACAGCATCGCCTCCACGGTTTCCCCCACCGAAAACTTATTCTTCTGTTCAAACACTGTTTTTCCTGCCTCGTCGGTCTCTTCCACCATACCGATATAGACATACTCCTTCTGATAGGTGTTCTTATCATAAATCTGTGTTGTTTCATCCGTTTTTCCAAAATAAAAGCCTGTCGTATACTGCCGATAGGTTCCTTTTACAATTTCCTGCCGGTATTCCTCCATATGCTCCCGATAGATTGCCGGTGACCGGGCGTAGTCATCCAGAGCGTTCCGATAGGTCCTGGCTACCGTTGCCACATAGAGAGCGGTTTTCATCCTGCCTTCGATTTTTAAGCTGTCGATACCGGCATCCAGCAATTCCGGAATGTATTCGAGCATACACAGATCTTTAGAATTCAAGATATAGGTCCCGCGGGAATCCTCTTCAACGGGAAGATATTCTCCCGGTCTTTGTTCTTCTACAAGGGCATATTTCCAGCGGCAGGGGTGGGTACAAGCCCCCTGATTGGCGTCTCTTCCCGTAAAATAATGGCTGAGCAGACAGCGCCCGGAATAGGAAATGCACATGGCGCCATGTACAAAAGCTTCAATCTCCATGTCCTCCGGTATACGAGAGCGGATCTCTTTGATCTCTGCCAATGACAACTCTCTGGCAGCTACCACACGTTTTGCACCCATATCATACCAGAACCGGAAGGATTCATAATTGGTAGTATTCGCCTGCGTGCTGACATGAAGCTCCGTATCCGGCAGTATCTCCTTTGCCAGCATAAATACGCCGGGATCGGAAATGATCAGGGCATCCGGAGCAATCTCCCGCAATGATTCCAAATACGTCCGGATACCTTCTATATCCTGATTATGGGCAAAGATGTTGACCGTTATATAAACACGGCAGTGATGAGCATGGGCAAACCGAATCCCCTCCTGCATCTCTTCGATCGTAAAATTATGAGCCTTGGCCCGAAGTCCGAATTGCCCGCCACCGATGTATACAGCATCGGCCCCATAGCGGACTGCTGTTTTTAATACCTCCAGACTTCCTGCCGGAACCAGTAATTCTGTCTTACGCATCTTCTTCTCCTTACGCTTCCCTTTCCCTCCGGATACTCACCGCCACACCGTCCCCGATGGGAAGGATCGACGTCTCCAGCATAGGATGGTGCTTCAGTTCATACAGATACTGCCGCATACGGCTGTGAATGGTACGATCCCGTTTCGTAACCGCATAGTGGGATTCCAGCACATCGCCATCCTGAAGTACATTATCCGAAATCAACAGACCGCCCGGCGCCAGCAGCCGCAAGACCTCCGGAAGAAACCGAAGATACTGTCCCTTTGCCGCATCCATAAAGATCATATCAAAAGAATCTTGCAGCTGCGGCAGCAGTTCTGCCGCATCCCCCTCTAACAGGGTAATCTTGTCTTCCACACCGGCCAGATGAAAGTTTTCCTTTGCCTTTTGTATCCGGGGCGGATAGTTTTCAATGGTTACGATCTTTCCGTTTTCCGGAAGAAACTGACACATATAAACAGCAGAAAATCCAACTGCCGTACCCACCTCCAATATCCGCTTCGGCTTTTGAATCCGTTCTAATACCTTCAGCAGCTCTTTGGTTTCCGTCCGTACAATTGGAATCTCCTGTTCACGGGCTTCCCGTTCAATGCGGGAAACCAGTGCATGATCTTCTTGATTTAACGAGCAGATAAACGATACAATCCGTTCATTGTTTTGCATCTTCTTCCTCCTCGTCAATCCCTGCAAGGGATTTCATGATCTCATCCTGTGTCATGGACTTGCTTAGCATATAAGTACCTGGTAAGAGTTTTCCATGATAGCTGGACAGATAAATCTTTGCGATCATCACATATTTGTCCTCGATCACGCCGGCATCCAACAGCTCGTCCACAATCTCCATCGTGGTGGAATCCGGCGGAATCGTTACAGCAATCTGGGAATCATCCCGCAGATCAACGCAGGAATCCGTAAAAACCTTATAGGAAAAGCTATAACCCATATTAAAAACCTGTATCAGCAGCAGGACGATCACTATATCGATCAACAGCTGCAATACGATTCTCAATGCGTGTTTCATTATTTTATCTGTCATACCGGCACCTATCTTTCCAAATACTCGTAATCCAGTTCCAAGCCTTCTGAAAGAGCCTGATAAACCTCCCGCATCATGGCACAAAGCCGCTGTTCTGCCAGAATAAAGTCACTTACTACAGGCTCCTGTAGGATTGTATCATATTCCTTTACCAAATTAAAGACCTCATCGTAAAGATTACTGTCTCCTTCACTGTATTGCAGTTCATAATTCCTTCTGCGGAATTCGTTATATCGTCCGTACAGCTCTATATTTTCCTTTAACCGCCGGTCAGTCTCTAAGTAACGCTTATATTCCTCACTGCTTTGTATCTGCTTATTCAGTCTGCCAGCCAGCTCGATTGCCTGTTGCATATATTTCCTCCCGTTATACTTCCGTAATGATCGGCAAGATCATCGGATTCCGTTTGGTTCTCCTCCACAGGAATTCACTTAAATCATCCCGGATCGCCGTCCGAATCCTTCCCCAGTCTGTAATGTTATGATCCAGACAGCCGGTTAGTGCTTCTTCCGCCACGTCCCGGCACTCTTCCATCAGGTTTTCCGCTTCCCGGACGTAAACAAAGCCTCTGGATACGATTTCCGGTCCCGCCAACACCTGATTGCTTCCGCCCTCTAATGTAACGACTACAATCATTAAACCGTTCTGGGACAACAGCTGTCGATCCCGCAGGACAATATTCCCCACGTCACCGACTCCCAGACCGTCTACCAGAATTCCCTGGGTCGGCACCGTACCCGTTACTTCGGCAGACTCATCGGAAAGCTCCAGCACATCGCCGCTGGACAGGATACAGATATGCTGCCGGTCAATGCCTAAGCTCTCTGCCAGCTCTGCATGGCGCTTCAGATGCCGGTATTCCCCATGAACCGGTATCGCATACCGGGGTTTTGTCAACGTGTAGATCAGTTTAATCTCCTCCTGACAGGCGTGTCCGGACACATGGGTATCCTGAAAGATTACTTTTGCCCCCTTCATTTCCAGTTCATTGATGATCCGGGAAACCGCCTTTTCATTTCCCGGTATGGGCGTCGAGCTTAATATTACCGTATCGCCCGGCTTTATAGATACTTTCTTATGGATATTTGCTGCGATCCTGGACAGGGCAGCCATATTTTCACCCTGGCTTCCTGTCGTGATCAGCACGGTTTTCTCATCCGGATAATTCTTAAGCTCCTCAATGTCGATCAGGGTATTTTCCGGTATCCGGATATACCCCAGTTCCTGTGCAACCGTAATGATATTTACCATACTGCGGCCTTCCACGACTACCTTTCTGCCATACTTATATGCAGAATTCACGATCTGCTGCACCCGGTCCACATTCGAGGCGAAGGTGGCAACAATGATCCGATGATTATAATTATCCGCAAAGATATTATCAAAGGTCTTTCCAACCGTCCGCTCCGACATAGTATAGCCGGGACGTTCTACATTGGTACTGTCGCACATCAGCGCCAGCACGCCTTTTTTCCCCAGCTCGGCAAAGCGCTGTAAATCTATGGCTTCTCCAAATACCGGAGTGTAGTCTACTTTAAAGTCGCCGGTATGCACCAGAATCCCGGCGGGGGTATAGATTGCCAATGCAGACGCATCTGCAATGCTGTGGTTCGTCTTGATAAATTCTACCCGAAGGCAGCCCAGATTGATGATCTGTCCATGCTTTACGATCTTGCGTTTTACATTATTGAGCAGATCATGTTCCTTTAATTTCCCTTCTATAATCCCCATCGTCAGCTTCGTTGCATAGATCGGCATATTGATTTCTTTCTCCACATAAGGAATCGCACCGATATGATCCTCGTGTCCATGGGTAATCACCAGCCCTTTGACCCGGTCTGCATTCTCCTTTAGATAGGTCACGTCCGGAATCACCAGATCGATTCCCAGCATCTCATCATCCGGGAACGAAAGGCCGCAGTCTATCACCACAATCGTATCCCCATACTCGATTGCAGTAATGTTCATGCCGATTTGTTCCAGACCTCCCAGTGGAATGATCTTTACCGGCTTGTTTTCTTCACTTTTTTTCATTTCTGATCTTTAACCTCCAAAACCTTCTTTTCCGTTATTTTCCGTACCTGTATGAAACTATTGCACCTGACTATAGCTTGAATTCCACGTCTTCCATGAGTTCTGCAAACACCTTTGCCACCGCCTGAAGCTCTGCTTCATCCTCAACTATATCATAAACTGCAATTTCATCCGTTTCTTTCTGCTGTGTTTCCTTCATGATCATGACATCCGCTTCTTCCCTGTCCGGATCCGCTTCGTCTGTTACCAGAATATAATGGACACCCTGTAAGGTCGTTTCTTCCATTACCAACAGCTCTACTACCGTACCGTCCTCCGTTGTAAACGGAACGGTCTGTAATTCCTGATTTTCTTCCATATATCCTCCGCTTGTCCTGTCTTGTAAAAGAAACCTACTCTTCTCTACGGGACAGTTGAACTGCTTCCATATAGCTTTGCAGAATCAAGACAGCCGCCATCTGGTCAATCACTGCCTTTCGATTTTCCCGGCGCACGCCGCCTGCCATGAGAACCCGCTCGGCTTCCACCGTGGTCAGACGCTCGTCCCAAAGGATAACCTCCAGTCCGGTCCTTCTCTCCAGCGCCTCTTGAAAGGCTTCGCAAGCTTCCGCCCGTTCTCCTGTGGTATGATTCATATTCCTGGGATAGCCCAGAATGATCTTATCAATCTGGTATTCCTCAATGATCTCTTCAATCCTTGCCAATGTCTGCCGCAGTTTTCCCGCTGATTTTCTGGTAATGGTCTCCAATGGCTGCGCCGTGATCTGTAACGGATCACTGACCGCTACGCCAACTGTCTTTGTCCCATAGTCCAGCCCTAATAGTCTCATGCCCTGCCTCAATTTCTATCCGTTACTTTAATCTGGTATCAATATAATTTTCTAACAGGACTTCTATAATCTCGTCCCGTTCGGCCTTCATGATCAGGCTTCTGGCTCCTTTATGGCTGGTAATATACGTCGGGTCGCCGCTCATGATATAACCAACGATCTGACTGACCGGATTATATCCTTTTTCAGTAAGAGCCACATATACCTGTGCCAAAATCTCCGTTACTTCGATTCCGTTTTCCTTTATCACGCTGATGTGCTGGGTATGCTCCATTGTTCCACGTCCTTTTTTTGTTTTCTCCCATTGTTCCGTACCGTTTACTCTGCTTGATTATACAATGTTTTTTTGAAAATAGCAATAATCACTCTTCGGATTCCTGCGCAGACGGTTCTCCTTCCGGTTCCTCTGTTTTTTTCCTTTTCCGTTTTCGATGTTCCAAAACCGTTTCTTCATAGTACGTTTCCAAGCCGGCTTCATCCATTTCCGATTCTAACAAGAAATCTCTCCGCCTGCCGGTTATGAACACCAGCACTGTTATCCCCAAAGCGATCACAGAGATACAGCCGCCCAGTAAAAGTCCCTTTTGCCGGTATTCCAGACGGATCGTATGAACCCCCGGCTCCAACTCTGCTGCCAGAAAGGAACCGTCCCAAAGGGGGATCGTTTCTTTTTCCTCTCCGTCCACATACAGATGCCAGTTATCGTCATACGGGATACTGGTAAACATAAGCCCCTTATCCTCTACCTGAATCGTTCCGTCCATCGAGGTAGAAGTATAATGCTCTACCTGAAGCTGGTGCCGGGAAAGAATATCATAGGCTTTTTGCCACTGCGCTTCGTTAATCCGATACAGATGGATATAACTGCCTGCCATTCCCGATGCTTCCAGATATTGCGAATCCATGGAATAAAAGATGTGTACCATCTCTCCCGGTTCCAAATATCCAGCCGGTGCAAAACTTCCATTGATCTCCACATAATAATCCCCCGCTTCTACTGCTTCGCAATCAAAGCGAATCACAGTATCCTCGGTCCGATCATATGCAGTTGTCGCCGCTGATTCAAGCAACCGTTCTTCCTTTGGTTCCAGATGCCCGGCTGCTTTTATATCCTCACTTTCAATGTGTTTTCTTCCGTCCGATAATAGGAAGAAATTCTCCATCATTACCGCCTCACCGTTCAATACATCAATACCGGTTACCTGCGGTTCTACTTCTTCCATTACACCAGGTACTTTACAGATCCCCTCAATCCATGCATTTGTAGCCATAGCAAAGATCCCTTTTTCCACCTCTCCGAAGGTTGAAAAAACATCCGTATCCAAGATTCCCGCATCTTTATCCACCATATAACCTACTGAAAGAACAGTCGGATTCTCATACAGAGAAAAATTCCCTTGCCGGTCGCACAGTTCATAGCCCTCCATCATATCCGAAGCAGAAGTAAACAGCTCCTCTGGCATCTGTACCTGTGCTTCTACCGTATCATCCTGATAAATATATCGTATATTTAATAGAGACA
>CANPZL010000023.1 GCA_947589055.1 uncultured Lachnospiraceae bacterium
CCAGACCCTCTGTGGCGATCTTTTCCTCAAACGGAAGCCCTGACAATGCTACACCATCAATAAACACATATCCGTTTTGTATAGTTACCGTTTCCCCCGGAAGTCCGATGACCCGTTTTACGTTATAATACCCGTTTTCCCCTTCCCGCTGCTTAAATGCAACCAAATCAAAGCGCTGGGGGCTTTGAAATACATAGCCGAGCTTATTGACTATCACAAGATCCCCGTTCTGCAAGGTTGGTTCCATTGACTGTCCGATGATCTGAAGGGTTTGACCGCCAAATGCTACAATACTATATGCGACCGTCATTACGATCAAGATTGATAGTGTATAGCTTCCAACGGTCCGAAGCAGTTCCCGTTTATTTATTTTTCTTTTTTCCCGTGTATGCCGCAGGCGGTTCCGATTCGCCCGCAGATACGCCCGTCTTCCATTTCGTTTCCGCATGTTAAGCCTACCTGTTTTCGTTTTCATATTCCAAAGGCCAACGAGACCGCTCCGTCAAGCTAACTTTATCCCCTTACAAGGCTCCTTCGCTTTCCCTATTGGCCATGCGTATTTTTACGTCTTCCCGCTTATAAACTCATTATAGTACAATTTTACATTGAAATACATATAAAAATAAAATGAATAAAAAAGCAGGGCTGATATACCCTGCTTTTCTGTCAAGAAATTATTTTACTAATTCTTTCACCTTTGCACGCTTACCGACTCTGCCACGCAGGTAGTTCAGCTTCGCTCTGCGGACCTTACCATATCTTACTACTTCAACCTTTGCTACATTCGGAGAATGTACCGGCCAAGTTCTTTCAACACCAATCCCATTTGATGTTTTTCTTACGGTAAAGGTTTCTCTGTTGCTGCCACCCTGTCTTTTCAGAACCGTTCCTTCAAAAACCTGAATCCGTTCCCGATTTCCTTCTCTTACCTTTGCGTGAACACGTACCGTATCACCTACATGGAATTCCGGAATCTCTGTTTTACACTGAGCAGCCTCAATGTTCTTAATAATATCGTTCATCTGTGTGACCTCCTTCGCATTCAGATGTTCTTGCAAAACCTGTTCGCAGAGGACCATCCATTTCTCACAGCCTCATTAACATACCATAAATACAAGCAGAATGCAAGAAAAATCTTTATAAAATATGCATCCGTCTGCCGAAAGCCATTTCCCGTTTCTTTATTCCTGCTTCGATGCATGATACGCTTCTAATAAATCCGGCCTGCGTTCTCCTGTCCGCTGGATCGACTGCTGCCTCCGCCATGCCTCGATATTGGCATGATGTCCGGAAAGCAGGATCTCCGGCACCCGCTTCCCCATGAACTCTTCCGGTCTGGTATACTGCGGGTATTCTAAAAGATTTTCATGAAATGACTCTAACTCGGCAGATGCACTGTTATTTAATACACCGGGAACCAATCGAGAAATACAATCGATCATTACCATTGCCGGAAGCTCACCCCCGGTAAGGACATAATCTCCAATCGATACCTGATCGGTAACAATCATCTCTATTATCCGTTCGTCCACGCCCTCGTAATGTCCGCATAGGAAAAGCAAATCTTCTTCCTTTGCAAGCTCCTCTGCCATACTTTGCCGGAATACCCTTCCCTGCGGTGTCATGTAAATCACTCGTGGGCGTTTTCCTATCCGTTTTATAATGGCTTCCCATGTACGATAGATCGGCTCCGCCTGCATAACCATACCGGCCCCTCCGCCGTATGGGTAATCGTCCACCTGTCCATGACGTTCCAAGGTATAGTCTCGAATATTAACTGCTTCCAAATGAATCTGTCCATTCTGCATTGCCCGACCCGTAATGCTGTTAGACAGTCCGTTCATGATCATTTCCGGAAATAATGTCATCACATAAAAATTCATCTTCCTTCCTCCTGTATTCCCTGCCGATTTTCCTGTATCAAAGCCTTTATCCGAATATCAAACACGAAAGCATTACATATCCATATAGATCACAACTTCATCTCCGTCCTTTTCCAGCCGCCCCTCTTTGACAAAATTATAAAAATTCTTGATCGGATCTGCACCGTCGTCCCGGAATCCCATCCAATCCTCTTCCCCGGTAATCCGTTTCAATTCATGATGGATAGCCGGATATGAAAACCGGCACTTAAACCGCATCACTTCTTTCAGCATACAACAATCCCCTCCATGCTATCCTTTTCCATAAAATGGAAACAATAAAAGAAAGCACCGCCTTTACCTTTTTTCAGGCAGCCGACAATGCTTATCCAATCTATTCATCCCAGTTGTGGTATACCGCCTGAACGTCATCATCCTCCTCTAACAGGTCTAAAATCCGATTCATCTTCTTTTTGTCCTCTTCATCGGACAATTCCACAAACGTCTGTGGTATCATAGTTACCTCTGCTGACACCATAGGAATCTTCTCAGCTTCCAATGCTTCCCGCACCCCACTGAAATCCTCCGGCGCTGTAAGGATTTCAAAGCTGTCTTCTTCTTCATTAAAATCCTCTGCTCCCGCATCCAGTACCAGCATCATCAGATCATCCGCCTCCCGGCTACACTCCTCTTTATCTATGATAATCTGCCCTTTTTGATCAAACATAAAGGAAACGCAGCCGGTGGTTCCTACGTTTCCACCGCCCTTTGTAAACGCATTCCGCACATTCGATGCGGTACGATTCTTGTTATCCGTCAATGTATCAACAATGATGGCAGTTCCGTTTGGTCCGTATCCCTCATATGTAATCGCTGTATAATTTACTGCTTCCGTACTGCCGGACGCTTTTTTGATGCCACGCTCGATGGTATCATTCGGCACGTTATTTGCCTTTGCCTTTGCAATCACATCCCGCAGCTTGCTGTTATTATCCGGATTCGGACCGCCTTCCCGAACCGCTACCGCTATTTCCTTGCCGATCATCGTGAATATTTTTCCTTTTGCCGCATCATTCTTTTCCTTCTTGTGCTTGATGTTGGCAAACTTTGAATGTCCTGACATACTATCTCTCCTCTTTCTCTTCTATCTGCTCATTTCTTACGACTAAAGCTCACTGTATTCTACCATTCTTTTTTTTACCTGTAAAGCTATGCCTTTCCTTTTTCCATCTCATCTTCTGTGAGCTTAGTTACCTTTACCTGTGCGATCATCTTATCGTGAATATCAATGGGATGAAAGGAATATCCTTGGTAAACGATATTGATCTCTTCCTCCTCTATAGGAAGTCTTCCAAGCTCATATAAAAGAAATCCGTTTAAGGTATCAATATCCTTATCCGGGAACTCGATGCCTAACAGATCTGCCACCGCATCCAAACGGGACAGGCCACGCATCAGATAACAGTCTTCCTGTCCCAACCGGATAATATCATGCTCCTCTTCATCGTATTCGTCCAGGATATTTCCTACGATAACCTCCATAATATCCTCCATCGCAACGATTCCCTCGGTCTGTCCATATTCGTCTACTACGATCGCCATATGTATTTTCATCCGCTGCATATCATTAAACAGCTTGCGGATATTCTGCGTCGGATGTACAAAAAAAGGTTCCCTTACGATTTCCGTTAATTTTGCATTCTTATCCTGCATATAGAGCTTCATGGCATCCCGCAGATAAAGAACGCCTAAGATGTTATCCAGATCCTCCTCATACAGCGGGTATCTGGAAAATCCCCGGTCCAGCATCACCGTCATAGCCTCCTCCAGCTCCATTCCGGCCTCAATCCCTTCTATTTTCTGACGTGGACTCATAACATCTCTCGCTTCTTTATCGCCGAACTCAAAAATATTATGGATCATTTCCACTTCCTCTTCCGGAAGCACACCTTGTTCATGTCCTTCTGACACGATGGATTTTATCTCTTCTTCTACCTGTTCCTCATCGGTCGCTTTGCTGTGCGTAAACAGACGAAACAACCTCCCAGGCCCGGATTTCCCCATGTTTTTTCCCCTTTCTTCTCACGATCCAAAGGATCGTTTCTCATGTACATAAAAATAGCACGAAACCCTTCCGTCCGTCAATTCCCTATGTAAGCTCCAGACTTATCATCAATGCATAGTTTACCTGTTTCATGATATTTTCATCTAAATGGCAGACCTTTTCCTTTAATCGTTTTTTATCAATCGTTCGGATCTGTTCCAGCAAAATAATGGAATCTTTCATGATCTCGCACCGCCGGCTGTCCAATTCTATATGGGTAGGCAGCTTTGCCTTTGTCATTTTACTTGTAATAGCAGCTACGATCACGGTAGAGCTATGCCGGTTTCCCGCTTCATTTTGTATGATCAGCACCGGACGTACTCCGCCCTGCTCGGAGCCGACCACCGGTCTTAGATCCGCATAATAGATGTCTCCACGTTTTATGATCACTTTATTCACACTCCAGACTTACTTTCTTGGTTAAAGTATTTCCAAACTTATCCAGAGTATTCACAGCCTGTTAAATCTGTGTCAGTTTACCGATTCCAAATAATCCAGCACTCCTTGTATTGTTCCATTCCGGATATATATGCGTGGTACCCTTCGTGAAATTCCACAAAGGAATTCATAATGAAAACTGGCACTATTATCCGCCAGTTCTTCCACGGTGATCCTTTCCTTTCCGTCTCGCCCAAACAACGTCACCCAGTCGCCGGGTACAGCGTCCGGAACTGACGTTACGTCAATCATCATCTGATCCATACAGATCCTTCCAAGAATCGGTACAAAGCAGCCTCGAACCAAAACCCTGCCCTGATTGGATAAGGCACGCTTATAACCGTCTGCATATCCTACCGGAACCGTGGCAACCCTCGTTTCCCGATTCGTTACAAAGGTCCAGCCATATCCGATCCCTTCTCCGGCAGGAACCGTTTTTACATAAGAAATCCTGGCACGAAGCGACATGGCAGGAATCAAATCTGCTTTTGAATGATCCACCTCATCAGAAGGATAATATCCGTAGATACTGATACCGGGACGAACCATATCCAAGCCCAGATCCCCTTCCTCCAAGATCGCCGCACTGTTTGCGGCGTGACGCAGCGGGATATGTAAGCCTTCCTGCTCCAGCCTTTGAAGGAGCTGATAAAATCGACATTTTTGAAGTTCATAAGCGGTCTTTTCTTTTTCATCCGCTTTTGCAAAATGTGTGAAGATTCCTTCCAGCTCCAGATTCGGAAGCAGCGCTATTTTTTTAATTTCCTCCACTGTATTCGAATCACAGGCCAATCCCAGACGGTTCATGCCCGTATCAATCTTAATATGTATCCTTGCTTTTTGCTTTCGTTTCGTTGCAAGTTCAGACAAACAGCGTGCCGCTTCCAGTTGAAAGATATTTATGGTTATATCATACTCCAGAAGGGTTTCAAATTCCTCCGGACTGCAATATCCAAGAATCAGAATCGGTTCCTTGATTCCGTGTTTTCGCAGTTCCACTGCCTCAGACACATGAGCAACTGCAAAATAATCCACTTCATTTTCCAGTATCTTAGCTATCGCTGCCGCTCCATGCCCATATCCATCTGCCTTTACTACCGCCATTATCTGAACCGATGGCCGGAGCAGTCGTTTCATTTCTATTATATTATGACGGATAGCATCTAAGTCCACTTCCGCCTGTATACTATAATATTTCATTTCTGTCTCCTCAACCCTTTTTTGCCGGATCCGGTTTCCTATCCGGTATTTCTTCTAAAATCTCACCAATCCCTTCCACAATATCCCCAGCCAACATACTGTACTTTCCCATATGCTCAGCCGCCCGGTCACCTGCCAGACCATGTAGATATACACCTAACCGAGCCGCATCGCCTAGTGCCAGCCCCTGTGCCGCAAGTGCGGCGATCACACCGCTCAACACATCACCGGAGCCTCCGGTTGCCATACCGTCATTTCCGGAAAGATTGATATAGAAGGCATCCGTATCCGGCTCTGTTACTACGGTTCTTGCATCCTTCAGCACACAGATCACTCCCGTTCGGGAGAGTTGGGCGGCTCCTTCCCACGGACATTCCTTTAACTGCCGGATTGGAATTCCACTGATTCGTTCCATTTCCTTCATATGAGGCGTAACGATCATCTGCATATCCTCTCGGTTCCGCAGCTTCCACCATTCCTTTTGCTTTGATAATACGGTAATGGCATCCGCATCTACCACCAGGGGACAAGCAACCGCCATTGCCTCTTTTGTCAACGCATTTCCGATTTCATCCGTCCCGATTCCCGGCCCGATGACCATAACATCTGCCCATTCCATAGCGTTTTTCAGTCCGGCTATGGCCTCTTCCCGATCGGAATAGACCCGGAGCAGCGCTTCCGGAAGAAGCTGCTGCATCGTTTCCCGATTATTGATATGGGTAAGGACCTCTACTAATCCACAGCCGGTTCGATATGCACCCTTTGCACTGAGTACAGCTGCTCCGCAGACTTCTTCACTGCCGGCAATGATCGCTACTTTGCCAAATGTCCCTTTGTTACCATTCTGTCTGCGGACCGGTATGCGGGTTAATTCCTCCGGTTCATAGCAGTACCCCTTCGGAGCCGAAGCTGTAAGTGCCTTTCGGGGAAATCCAATATCCGCCAACAGCAGTTTTCCGCAATATTCCGGTCCTGCACCAATGTAATGCCCCAGCTTTTCGCAGCCAAAGGTCACGGTTACATCCGCCCGAAAAGCAGCACCCAGAACCTTTCCGCTGGTACTGTCTAAGCCGGTAGGAATGTCTGCCGCACATTTTAATCCCCCTAATGAATTCAGACATTCAATGATTTCCCTGTGGGGGCCTGCCAGCTCCCGATGCAGACCCACTCCAAACACTGCATCCAATACTACATCGTATCGGGTATTGCTCCAGCTTTTGATAGTTTCTTCCGTCACTTCTGCTACCGGAATGCCCAGTTGTTCCAATATATGCTTCTGCTGTTCGTACTGCTCTGATACATGCTTTATACCGCCGATCTGATAAACCGTGACATGACAGCCCTTCTCATACAGTAAGCGGGCGGCTGCCAGTCCGTCTCCGCCATTATTACCGCTTTCCGTAACCACCAAAACCTGTACCTCTGACTGATTATGATCTTTTACATAGTCCAGAATAACCTCTGCAATCGCCATTGCCGCCCGCTCCATCAATACCACGGAAGGAATACCGATTTCATTTATACAATATGCATCGATTGCCTGCATTTCCTCTCGATTTACAAGATAACGCAACTGAATTCTCCTTTCACTCCATTCCTCTTATCCGGAGGCGTTCTTATCAACGAAACCTGTTTTCATTATATCAGCTCTGACGGATAACCTCAATCCGTTTTATTCTCTGCTGGTTTTTACAATCGATCGTGGTTTTTCTTGTAACGAATACCGGACATATGTTAAAATAGAGCCAATTTGAGCAAACGAAACGGAGGTGCCTAAAATGGTACTGGCTTGTCAAAATATCTTCAAATCTTTTGGTGAAAAGCAGGTGCTGCAGGATATACAGTTTCATATAGAGGAACGGGAAAAGGCCGCCATAGTCGGTATCAATGGAGCCGGGAAATCCACTCTCCTTAAAGTTATCACGGGAGAAGAACCCGCAGACAGCGGACAGGTAATCTTAGGGAAAGAAAAAACCATTGGTTATCTGGCACAAAATCAGGAATATGCCTGTGAAAATACTATTTATGAAGAAATGCTGTCGGTAAAGCAGCAGGTTACTGTTTTGTGGCAGCAGCTACGGCAGACAGAACTAAAAATGGAAACCGCAAACGGAACCGAATTAGAAAAACTGCTTCATACTTACGAACGTCTAAATCATGCCTTTGAACTTGAAAACGGATACGCCTATAAAAGTGAAATCAATGGCGTGTTAAAGGGACTTGGCTTTACCGAAGCGGATTATGATACTAAGATTTCCGTTTTGTCTGGAGGACAGAAAACACGGATTGCTTTAGGTCGTCTTCTTCTTAGCAAACCGGATATCCTTTTACTGGACGAGCCTACGAATCATCTGGATATGGATTCCGTCGCATGGCTGGAGGGATACTTAAATACCTATACCGGTGCTGTCCTGCTGGTTTCCCATGACCGCTATTTTCTGGACCGGATCGTAACAAAAGTGATTGAAATTGAATCCGGCAAAAGTCAGGTTTATTCGGGAAATTACAGCTGGTATGCCAAGAAACGGGAAGCGGTCCGTGCAGAAAAGCAACGGGCCTATCTGAATCAACAGGCGGAAATAAAGAGGCAGGAAGCAGTAATCGCAAAACTCCGTTCCTTTAACCGGGAAAAATCTGTCAAACGTGCGGAAAGTCGTGAAAAACTGCTAAGCCATGTAGAGCGGTTGGAGAAACCGGAGGTTTTGCATGATGCCATGCGGATACATCTGGAACCGGAAACAGAAAGCGGAAATGATGTTTTACTGGTCGAGCATTTAAGCAAGACCTTTGGTACGAATCCACTGTTTCAGGATATTACCATTGATATAAAACGTGGAGAACGTGTTGCACTGATCGGAAATAATGGCACCGGAAAAACAACGATATTAAAAATCATCCATAAGGACATAACGAAGGATGAAGGGCGGATCGTGCTTGGTGCCAGAGTAAAGATCGGCTATTACGACCAGGAGCATCAACAGCTTTCACCAGAAAAAACGATATTTCAGGAAATTTCCGATGCCTATCCCACGCTGACGCAGACTCGGATCCGGACCGTTTTAGCAGCTTTCCTGTTTACTGGAGACGACGTTTTTAAGCAGATTCGGGATCTAAGCGGCGGCGAGCGTGGCCGGGTGGCATTGGCAAAGCTGATGCTGTCTTCTGCCAATCTTTTGATCTTAGACGAACCTACCAATCATCTGGATATTACCTCTAAGGAGATCTTGGAGAATGCCCTGTGTCATTATACAGGAACCGTACTTTATGTTTCCCATGACCGTTATTTTATCAATCGTACTGCAACCCGGATCTTGCATTTAACTAATCGGCATATAGATGAATATAAAGGAAATTATGATTATTTTTTAGAAAAAAAAGAGATCTTAGAAAACACATTTCTACAATCGCAAGGTCAAACTCCACCGTTAAATACCGCTTCTTTTGCTTCCACGTCCGTCAGCGATAATAAAGCGGACTGGCAGGCAAAAAAAGAAGAACAGGCCCGCATTCGAAAACATGCAAATGATCTTAAGAAGCTGGAAGATCAAATTGAAACCCTGGAAACGCAGATTCAGAATTTGGATCAGCAGCTTTCCTTGCCGGAAAATGCAACCGATGCTTCCAAATGCATCGCCCTTGCCAAAGAAAAAAACATCTTATCAACCGAGCTGGAAAACTGCTACTCCAAATGGGAAGTCCTTGCATCTACGCCAGCTTCTTCTCCAGCGTTTCCCGAATCGCCAGAATAAATCCCTCACTGGATAAGGGTGTCGGATCCGGAATTGATGTGATTAACGCCAGGTCCTTTGTCATTTTTCCTGCTTCGATGGTTTCTATGGTGGCAGCTTCCAGGGCATCGGCAAAATGCATCAGCTCCGGAAGATTGTCTAACTCTCCCCGTTTCCGTAAGGCTCCGGTCCATGCAAAGATCGTTGCTACAGAATTCGTAGAGGTTTCCTCTCCTTTCAAGTGCTTATAATAATGACGCTGCACCGTACCGTGTGCCGCTTCATATTCATAATAACCCTCTGGAGAAACCAATACAGAGGTCATCATTGCCAAAGAACCAAAGGCACTGGATACCATATCACTCATCACATCTCCGTCGTAATTCTTGCAGGCCCAGATAAAGCCGCCCTTTGCTTTCATTACACGAGCAACCGCATCATCAATCAGGGTATAAAAATATTCGATTCCTGCCGCCTTAAATTTATCTTCGTACTCCTTCTCATAAATTTCCTGAAAAACATCTTTAAAGCGATGGTCGTACTTCTTTGAGATCGTATCTTTCGTTGCAAACCAGAGATCCTGCTTTGTATCCAACGCATAGTTGAAACAGCATCTCGCAAAGCTTTCGATCGAAGAATCCGTATTATGGATTCCCTGAAGAACCCCCGCTCCCTGAAAAGTATGGATCGGTTCCCGGATTTCGGTTCCGTCTTCCCCAGTAAATACCAGTTCTGCTTTACCGGCGCCCGGCACCCGGATTTCTGCATTTTTATATACATCGCCATAGGCATGTCTGGCTAATGTGATCGGTTTTTCCCAATTCTTCACACAGGGTTCAATTCCTTTTACCACAATAGGTGTACGGAATACCGTCCCGTCTAAGGCTGCCCGAATCGTCCCGTTCGGACTTTTCCACATCTCTTTTAAATGATATTCTGTCATACGTGCGGCATTCGGCGTGATCGTGGCACATTTTACCGCAACTCCATATTTTTTCGTTGCCTCTGCCGAATCTATCGTAACCGCATCATCCGTTTCATTTCTATGTTCCAGACCCAAGTCATAATACTCTGTATTCAGTTCAATAAAAGGAAGCAGCAGTTCGTCCTTAATCATTTTCCAAAGGATACGGGTCATCTCATCTCCGTCCATTTCCACTAAGGGCGTTTTCATCTTGATCTTTTCCATGTTCTATCCTCCAAACGGTTTTCTTTCCACACATTTTAAATGCTGGATACTCTTTTGTCAAATCGTTCCATATAGATTGTCCTATTTTTTCAGGTCTTCGTCCTCGTCCTGAAAGGTATCATCCTGCTTATCCGGACGTTTTCCCAACACAAACAATCCAATCAACACCAGCACAGAAACGATCAAAATGACTGCTGCGATCCACGGTCTTGCTCCGTCACCAGTGGCAGGAACACCTGCCAGCATATTTAAGATAGTATATCCTTCCATTGCTTACCTCTTCTCCTTCTTCGATTGCTATATTTATTTTCTATCTGTATCCGCTTCCAATACTGCATATAATAGGAAATATATTCCTCTGTGATCAGCTTGTTCTGATACAAGGCCTGAAGCGTACTTTCATATTCTTCCTCTGACACACCGGTTGCCACCAGCTTATGTAAGGTTTCTTTAATCTGTTCCCGATATTCCTGAATCGTAATGATCTGCTCCCGAAACAAAATCCCCTGCCGGTATATTTCTTTAAAAAATGCATTATACCGTACATCTCTTGTAATAATATCATCTACCTGAAAATCCGGGTTCAGCATCTCCATGATCGTCTTAACCGATGCCCCGGTAACCCGAAGTCCTTCTCCAAGCTCGAAGAGATTTTTATAAATAACCGGTTTTCCATTTTTCGTTCCCTCGTGATAGACAGGTAAATATGGTGAAAAAACTTTAGAAAGCAGGGATTCTTTCCGAAACGAAAGGTATTCCTTTTTTGCCTTGCACACCACGCCACGCACATACGTCAGGGTAGATGCTTTCGAGGCGGGAAGCGTCAATTCCCGTACTGTTTTTTCCATTAACAGCATATGGAGCTGTCCATGATGCAGCCAGATATAGGCAGGACATTGCCATACCTTTTTTTCCTCCCAGCTGTCAATGATAATCGGATGATGTTCCTTATGCACCTTATACTTATAAAACACCTGCTGGATCTTTTTTTCATCATATGCCAGCAGAGCTTCCTCCGGCTTTTCTAACCGTTCCTCTTTTTCTTCAGTCAGGTTTTCATTTTCCTTGATTTTTTCATCGGCTTCCGGTTCTTCTCGTGGTGTATCCGCTATCTCTGGTTCCGTCGTATTTTCTTCCTGCTGTTTTTTATTTTTCTTTGTTTTTCTTTCTTTCCGCTTTGCAGGATCCTTCTCTTTCTTTCGTTTCTCCTGTCTCACTTTCTTTGGGAATCCATCTTGCGCCTTCCCTGTATCTGGATTTTCCTCTAAGGGGAAATCCTCTGTTTCCTCTGTTTCCTCCGGTTCCTGATGCAGTTCTACTATAAATCCCTGAGCCAGAGCAATTCCTCCTACCGCTAACGCAGTTCCGATCAAAAAAATCAGCATGGAATTGATAAAAAACGAATAAATAATACCTCCAGCTCCTGCAACGATCAAAAGCGGAAATGAAATCAAATATAATCTTGTCAGCCAATTCCCATACCGCAGCCCGGCGATGAAGTTTTTCATTTCCATCTCCTCCTGCTCTGATTACTTCTGAATGTCCTGTTCCAAAATCGACGGATCCGGTACTGCCTTTCTGGTTGTTCCCTTAAAATTCCGTACCGCTACCGTCGCCTGATTCAACGGAATGTTCGTACCTGCACCAGCGATACAGCCGCCGGGACAGCCCATCCCTTCGATCAGGCACCCGTTTTTCTTCCCCGCCTTGGCAAGCATCAGCATTTTCCGGCATTCACTTAACCCCTCCGCATGTTCCACATGGACTTCTACATCCGGATGATATTCCCGGATACAGGCAGTCACGGCATCCGCCACGCCTCCGGCTACTGCATAGCCCCGTCCGGCACCGGTGACTCCTTCTAATGGCTCACCATTTCTAAAATCATCAAATTCAATATCCTTCACGATGAACATTGCGTCTAATTCTTCAAAGGTAATTACAAAATCCACATCGCTTCGCACAGTCCGTCTGGAGGCTTCCAGCTTTTTCGCCGCACAGGGACCGATAAATACTACAGATGCATCAGGATGCTTCTTTTTTATGATTCTGGCAGTCGCCACCATAGGCGTCAATTCATTGGAAATCATGCTGATGGTTTCCGGAAAATACTTTTTTGCCAGCATCGCCCACGAAGGACAGCAGGAGGTCAGTAAAAAGGGCTGGTTTCCGCTTGCCACCGCTTCAACATAATGCTCTGCCTCAGCCATGGCACCGACATCTGCTCCAAGCGCCACCTCATATACATCTTGAAAGCCCAGCTTAAGCAGCGCTGCTTTCAAACGCTCCGGTGTTGCATATTCTCCGAATTGTCCTACGAATGCAGGCGCAATCTCAGCAATGATTTCCTTTCCGGATTTCATCGCACGGATAAGCTGAAACAGCTGGGACTTATCTGCAATGGCCCCAAAGGGACAATTAACCATACACATACCACAGGAAACGCATTTTTCTTCGTCGATCTTTGCCCTGCCATGTTCATCACTTCCTATAGCACCTACTCCACAGGCATCCGCACAGGGACGCCGCTTGTTTGCGATAGCATCATAGGGGCAGAAGCTTTTGCATTTTCCGCATTTTATACACTTATTCTGGTCAATGACCGATCTCCCGTTTACCCATGATATAGCATCCATCGGACAAACCTCCATACAGGGGTGTGCCAGACATCCCTTGCATTGATCGCTGACCTCATATATATTATTTTCACAAGCGTTACAGGCGGAAGGGATAACCTGCATCAAAGGCGGTTCGTAATATTTTTCGTCAATTACACTTTCTTCCAGTCCCTGTGTGACGTGGACAGGGCGATCCTCTGGACGAAGAGACATTCCCATGGCCAGACGCACCCGCTCACTGGTAATAGCCCGTTCCCGATAGATATTATCGCAGTATTGGGGCGTATCCCCCGGTGTTATAATATATGGAATCGCTTCAATATCATCATTGATGGAATCGGAATTATAAGCAACCTTTGCAATTTCCACAAAAACCTGTTTGCGTAATCTTCTTACATCTGTTTCTAACCCTCGCATATGTACCTCCGTTTTGCCATATTACCTTCTAATCTCAGTATACACCTTTCCCGCCTTTCTGTCTATGCGGGAACTTGTTTCCTTGATTTGCCCAAATCTATTTTTAATTCAACAAAATGGGATTGCAGATTCCCTGATTTCATACTATACTGGTTATAGTTACACGGACAAGTGTTTTAGAAAGAAAGGATATTATCATGGCATATGTTTCTTCCATGACATATACAACAGAGGCCCAATTTTTAGAGGCCATTGAACAGGTTAAGGCGGCAAGGGCAACAAGGGAGGCTGCCGCACAGACTGCTGCTTCCCAATCGCAGCCCTCGTTTCAGGACCTATTAGCCTCCAGTCTATCTGGAAATGCTGTTTCTTCTACGGTATCTTCTGCACAATGGGATACTGCTTCACTGGAACCCTATTTTCAAGAAGCTGCCGATACTTATAACCTTTCTGCCGAACTGCTAAAGGCTGTTGCCAGACAGGAGTCCGGCTTCCAGCCCAATATCGTTTCTTCCGCAGGCGCCATCGGCATCATGCAGTTGATGCCTTCTACCGCCGAATATCTTGGAGTTTCCAATCCTTATGACCCAAGAGAAAACATCATGGGCGGTGCCAAGCTGCTTTCTTATCTTTCCACCCGTTATAATGGGAATCTGCCCCTTACTCTGGCTGCCTATAATGCTGGGGAAGCGGCGGTAGACAAGTATGGCAGTGTTCCTCCCTATCAGGAGACTCAGAACTTTGTCACAAAGATCATGACAAGTCTCGGCCTTTTATAAACAGGCCGCATCAATGATGATAATTTGCCATTCGCATGGCATAGTGATCCACTAACTGCTTATATTTTAAATAGTCCTTTTCCTTTAGTTCTCCGGAATCCTTATAGGCTTCTACTGTCGTTTGCAGTTCCTTCAAGGCATCGTGTGCCAGATCCTTATAGTTATTTTCCAGATTCATCTTTAATTCATTTTGTTTTGCTTCCAGCTCTTTACGAATTTTTCGTTTTATCATATACCTTCTCCGTTTCTGTTTAACCTAAAAATAGTATAGCAGATTTCCCGGCTTAAAACCTCTCTTTTCACCGTAAAACCTGCTATAATTCCTATTTTATACCGTATAATTGATCCGGGCTCCGGTTTCTTCTTTTTCGTCAGGAACCTGATCCCAATCAACGGACTTTATCTTTTCCATCAATTCTTCTATGGAATCCGCCTGAAGATGAAGCCGCTGTTTCTTTTCCTGAATGGCCTCCTCTTCCAGCTTTTTCTTTTGTCTCTTTTCTTCTAACTTCTCTTCTTTTTTATGTTTTTCTCTGCTCTTTTCCAGCTGTTGCTTTTGCTGTTCGCCTGCTTTTTCCAGTTCTGCGAAGAAAGTCAAGGTTCCGTCTTGTCCAATACTTACCCCTAGCTGCTTTACATTCTTTCCTTCCTGGCCCAGCTGTTCACTCATATCTGTCAGCTTCGCCCTTGCCTCCTGAATCATAGAGGTATATTTTTCCTCTGTCTCAGAATCCGCTGCCATCTGTTCTAATACTTCCGGTTCGATCAATACGCTGTATTCCTTCGTTCCTCTTGCCAGATATGCTGCGGCTTCTTCCTCACTATCATAGTCAGCGATGATAAAATCCGTATCCCCGTACATCTTTTTTAATTTCTGCAATAATTGCTTGGCCTGTTCGCTGAGTTGTAATCCTTTTGTCTTACCTTCTTTTTCTGTCTTTTCTGTTTTTTTCTGCTTCTTACCATTTGTACGCTTCAGTCCTGTATCATAGGAATTATTCTGATACA
Source organism: uncultured Lachnospiraceae bacterium (assembly GCA_947589055.1). Classification (GTDB taxonomy): domain Bacteria; phylum Bacillota; class Clostridia; order Lachnospirales; family Lachnospiraceae; genus CAG-632. The sequence goes on from CANPZL010000023.1 coordinate 15,344, forward strand.
TTCCATAATTTCCTATTTTATTCATATTTCGCCCTCCCTAGCTTTTGATCAAATCCATTTGTAGAAATCTCAGTTTTTATATCGGAAATTCTAATGATTTTTATAACCTTTATGTTTCTTTTCTTATTTTCCCTTTGCAGTTACGTTGAAAAATTCACTACGCCATATTATAATAAAATTATCCATCGGATTAAATGCAAGGGGGTATTACTTATGAAGCTTACGTTTATCGGAGCCGATCACGAGGTGACCGGAAGCTGTCATTTCCTAGAGATTGCCGGTAAAAAACTAACTGTTGACTGCGGTATGGAACAGGGGGCAGATATTTATGAAAATGTAGACTTGCCCTGTTCTGCCGCCGAGATTGACTATATCTTTCTGACACATGCCCACATTGATCACAGCGGGTATCTGCCGCTTTTGTATTCCCACGGTTTTCGCGGAACAGTTTTCGCAACTAAGGCAACTGCCGACCTATGCCAGATCATGCTCCGGGACAGTGCGCACATACAGGAGATGGAAGCGGAATGGAAAAACAGAAAGGCACGTCGTTCCGGTGCTTCAGAAATTCTTCCTCTTTATACGATTCAAGATGCGGAAGCAGTAGTCCAGCACTTTCAGGCCCTGGACTATGATGCGATCGTGACGATCTGCGATGGAATTCAGGTTCGTTTCTCCGATGTGGGGCATCTGCTTGGTTCCGCCAGCATTGAGCTATGGGCAACCGAAGAAGGAAAGACAGTCAAGCTTGCTTTTTCCGGCGATATTGGTAATATTAACCAGCCCCTGATTCGTGATCCTCAGTATCTGTCGGAGGCCGATTATGTTATCATGGAATCCACATACGGTGACCGCAGCCACGGGATCCTTCCGGATTATGTGGCGGAACTGTCACAGCTGATCCGGGAAACATTCCAAAAAGGCGGGAATGTGGTCATTCCTTCGTTTGCGGTCGGTCGTACACAGGAACTGCTATATTTTATTCGGGAAATCAAAATGAAAAATATGCTTCCGGAATTTCCGGATTTTGACGTCTATGTTGACAGCCCGCTTGCAGTGGAAGCGACCAATGTATTTAACCGTAACGTAGAAAGCTGCTTTGATGACGAAGCTCTTGCCCTAGTCAAACAGGGAATCAATCCCATCGCTTTCCCCGGTTTAAAGACCTCCGTAACCAGTGAAGAATCCAAAGCGATCAATTTCGATCCGAAACCAAAGGTTATCATATCCGCTTCCGGTATGTGTGAAGCCGGCAGAATCCGCCACCATCTAAAGCATAATCTCTGGCGTCCGGAATGTACGATCCTGTTCGTAGGGTATCAGGCAAACGGAACCTTGGGACGTTCCATTCTGGAGGGCGCCACCGCTGTCAATCTGTTTGGTGAAACCATCGAGGTACAGGCCCGGATCAAACGGCTGGAAGGCATCAGCGGTCATGCAGATAAGGAACACTTAATACAATGGCTTCAAGCCATTTCTCCCAAACCAAAGACTGTGTTTGTGGTACACGGAGAGGATACTGTCTGTGACACCTTTGTTTCCTGTCTGAAAGAGGAATACGGATATAATGCGGTTGCTCCCTATACCGGCGGCGCATTTGACTTATTATCTGCCACTTGGCTGGAGGAAGGCAACCGGTTACATAAAAAGACTTCCGCCGCCGCTAAAACCAATCGAGCCGCCACTATTTATCTGAAGCTGGTTGCGGCCGGTCAGCGTCTGCTTACAGTCATACGCAATAACGAAGGAGGAAGTAATAAGGACTTGATCAAATTCACCGATCAGATCAATGCGCTCTGCGATAAATGGAGCCGATAATTCACACGGACACGTTTCCATTTTTCTCCATCTGCATACCATATTATTAACATTGTTTGTATCTTATGTCAGATGAAGATGAATGCCCTAACACCGGAAGCGATTCTAGCCCCTAATCATATCCTTCATGCAGAATACGCCCATCACCGCCATATCTATGGGACAGGAGTGGGCGTCGCTGTTTTGGATACCGGTATCCAGCCCCGCTCTGATTTTTATGCTATCCCCAACTATCCTTTCCCCGTAAATCGGATTCAATTTTTTTATGATTTTGTAAATCAAAAACGGGAACCCTACGACGATTCCGGACATGGCACGCACATCTGCGGTAAAATCGGTTCCTCCGCATCGATTCTTCCCGGAGAATATTTAGGCATCGCTCCCGGCTGTAACTTTATCATCCTTAAGATATTAGATCAAAACGGAAATGCTCCGATCAGTACCTTTGTACGGGCATTACGGTGGCTGCGTCAAAACCATCGCACCTATAATATACGCATCGTAAATATTTCGATTGGTTCCAATCTAGGTTCCCGGCAACGTGATAACAATCTTTTGATTCAGGAAGTAGAAGCACTCTGGGCGGAAGGTCTGGTAGTATGTGCTTCTGCCGGAAATAACGGTCCCAGTCCAAGCTCGATTAGTTCTCCCGGCAACAGTTGCGAGGTCATCACTGTAGGAGCTTCGGATGATAATCTGCCTGCTGTGAAACAAAGCCTTCACCGTCCTTATTCCGGCCGAGGCCCCCTTCCCTGCGATCATGTAAAACCGGAGCTGGTTGCCCCCGGAAGCCATATCATCAGCTGTACAAACCATTCCTCCGGCTATGAAATCAAAACGGGGACCTCCATGTCTACCGCCTTAGTCAGCGGTGCTATTGCTCTTTTGCTGGAACAGGAACCCTATCTGAGCAATCAGGAAGTAAAAAACCGCCTGCACAGTTGTGCAAGGCGGTTGAATCTACCACATTTTCAACAGGGCTGGGGATTACCGGATATATCCCGCCTGTTGAAAGAAAATCCCTTTTCACCAGCATATTTTAACTCTCATCGCTGATCACGATTAAAGTTGATCAGACACCCCTTTTGAATGATTTCCCGCTCATTGTCCGTCAACTGGCCAAGACTTACGGTAAATTCCTTCATTTCTTTATTTACCACATATGCTTTGATCTCTTCTGTCTTACGGATCAATGCTTCCTTGATATTGGGAATAAACAGGTAGTCCCCATTTGCAAATGGAAGCTCTTCTTGAATCACAAAGGGGAGCATTCCCCAGTTGATCAGGTTCGAACGATACCGTTTTGTAGCATATTCTCTGGCGATATTTGCCCAGCCTCCCAGTACCTTCTGACAAGAAGCCGCCTGTTCTCTGGCAGAACCATCTCCCGGCTTTACAGCAAATATGGTGCTTCCTATCCCTACCGTTTTTCTGGAAATTGAATAATGCTTTTTAATCTCCTCCATAATCGGTGTTAATTCCGGTACTGCACTGCAAGGGCAGGTATCAGCTTCGATTGCCTTTTGTGCCTTTTGGATTTCTTTTGCCCGTCCTACATATTCCGGATCCTTTCGTGACAATGTAAACTCTGCCAGCCCCAATGGATTTGAACGATAGGAAGAGGTCTCGCCGGAGGGTATCAATTCATCAGTCGTAGTAACCGGATCGTGAATTTCGGAAACCACCTTTAAGATCAAATGCTCCGGCAATGGCGGCATGGCAGGCCAGTCCTTGATGTTCGGCCCGAATTTCAATTCCACCGAAGGATCCGGCTTGCCAATTCCATTATAGACCCGATTTTCATAAATACGCTTATCAAAGAAATAGCTTCGTTTCGTATATGTAACATCCATATCCGTAGCTGCTGTCAGATAGCCCTTATTTGCCGCTGTTGCCGCAATCGAACGGGCATCCATCAAAGCAACGGAAGAAATCTGTCCATTCTGAATCTTAGAGCCTTCCCGATTCGGGAAGTTTCTGGTGGAATGCCGGATACTGAATGCATTATTGGCCGGCGTATCCCCCGCACCAAAGCAAGGGCCGCAAAATGCAGTCTTTACAACCGTTCCGGTTCCTATCAGTTCAGCCAGCACACCGTTTTTCGCCAACTCCATATAAATAGGCGTACTTGCCGGATAAACACTAAGGGTAAATTCATCCGCTCCAATCGATGTACCCTTTAAAATGTCCGCAGCTTCACAGATATTTTCAAATCCACCGCCGGCACAACCGGCAATGATGCCCTGTTCTACATAAAGTCTGCCATTCCGTACCTTATCCTTAAGCGTAAACTCAACCTTACCGTCCAGACTAACCAAAGCCCGTTTTTCGCAATCATCTAAAATATCCAGCAGATTTGCGTTTAATTCCTCAATCGTATAAACGTTGCTTGGATGGAACGGCATAGCGATCATAGGCTTTATCGCCGATAAATCCACCCGGACGACTCCTTCATAATATGCGACATCGCCCGGCGCTAACTCTGCATAATCCTCTGATCTTCCATGTATCTCATAAAACTCCCGAATCTTATCATCGGTTTTCCAAATGGAAGAAAGACAGGTGGTCTCGGTCGTCATAACATCAATCCCGATCCGATAATCAGCGCTTAGGGTTTCCACACCGGGGCCAACGAATTCCATGACTTTATTTTTTACATACCCACAACCAAAGGTTGCACCGATAATGGCAAGTGCAACATCCTGAGGTCCAACCCCTTTCTGGGGACTTCCCTCCAGATAAACAGCGATTACTCCCGGCATATCCACATCATAAGTTTTTGACAAAAGCTGTTTTACCAGCTCGCCGCCGCCCTCTCCGATCGCCATGGTACCCAAAGCTCCATACCGGGTATGACTGTCAGAACCTAAAATCATTTTTCCACCCTCTGCCAGCATTTCTCTGGCAAACTGATGGATAACTGCCTGATGAGGCGGTACATACATTCCGCCATACCGCTTTGCACAGGACAATCCAAACATATGATCGTCCTCATTGATTGTTCCGCCGACTGCACACAATGAATTATGACAGTTTGTCAATACATATGGTATCGGGAATTCCTCTAAGCCAGACGCTCTTGCTGTCTGTATAATTCCTACAAAGGTAATATCATGAGAGGTCAGCTTATCAAATTTCAGTTGCAGTTTCTTATCGTTTCCTGAGGTATTATGTGCTTGTAAAATACCATATGCAATGGTATTTTTTGCCGCATCTTCCCTTGTCGGCACCTTGTCACCTAACTTACTTTTCAAAGTTGGCTCCTGATCCGCCCCGTCCGGAATCAATTCTGTTCCGTTTAAGAGATAGGCACCGCCTTCATATAATGTAACCATTTTCATATCCTCCTCGCTACTAATCTGAAACTGTAGAGATCACGCCTAATATAATCAAAAGAACGGAACATACCAGTGCAAGAATATTTAAAACCAATCCGGCTATGGCCATTCCTTTTTTATTCGATTGTTTTCCGGTGTTTGCACTTGCAATTCCCCAAATGGCAAAAATAATAAATAATCCACCATATAAAAAGCTGCCGCCTAAGATTGCACTGCACAGCATTCCAAGATTTAACACGTTTAAGATAATACCGATGACTAAGCTGGTAACTGCTTTCTTTCCGTTAGCTTCCTCTATCGGTATCATATTGTTTGGTGTTGGATTCGTCTGCATCTGCGGCTGTCCTATGAGCGGTTCCGTAGGTGGTTCTGCCGATGACTGCATCGGCGGCGTTTTATCAATATCATTTTCTTTTTGAAATTGATTGTTATCCATTGGCCTCCTCCATATTTACCGTTTTATCACATGGTACTTATTTTTTTGTGATATATCCCTTTGCCTTCAACAATTCGGCACATAAAATCGCTCCGCCTGCCGCACCACGAACTGTATTATGCGATAACCCGACAAATTTATAGTCGAATATGGAATCTTCCCGTAAACGACCGATTGAGATTCCCATACCATTTTCATAATCCACATCCAAAGTCACCTGTGGACGGTTATCGTCTTCCAGATATTGTATAAACTGTTTAGGTGCACTTGGCAGCTTTAATGCCTGCGGTTCTCCGCTAAAGGTTACCATTTTCTGAATCAATTCTTCTTTTGAAGGCTTTTTCTTAAAATTGACAAATACGGCTGCAGTATGTCCGTTTAATACAGGAACCCGGATACATTGACTGGTGATTCTCGGCCCGTTCACACATGTTTCAATCTTTCCGTCTTTGATCGCTCCCCAAAGGCGCAGCGGCTCCTGTTCGGATTTTTCTTCCTCACCGCCAATATAGGGAATTACATTCCCCACCATTTCCGGCCAATCCTGAAATGTTTTTCCTGCACCTGAAATGGCCTGATAAGTTGTTACCACTACTTCCTGTGGTTCAAATTCTTTCCATGCGGTTAAAACCGGCGCATAGCTTTGAATAGAGCAATTCGGTTTTACTGCGATGAAGCCTTTTTTCGTTCCAAGACGTTTTCTTTGATATTCGATCACTGCCGCATGCTCCGGATTGATCTCCGGCACCATCATGGGCACATCCGGCGTCCAGCGATGGGCGCTGTTATTGGAAACGACCGGGGTTTCCGTTTTTGCGTATGCTTCTTCAATGGCCCTAATCTCTTCTTTTGACATATCCACTGCACTAAAAACAAAATCAACGGTTGAAGCTACTTTCTCTACTTCATTTACATTATGTACGATTATCCTTTTAACAGCTTCCGGCATGGGTGTATCCATTTTCCATCTGCCGCCTACCGCTTCTTCATAGGTTTTCCCTGCACTTCTTGGACTTGCCGCTATGGTCGTCACTTCAAACCACGGATGCTTCTCCAACAAAGCAATAAACCGCTGTCCTACCATTCCGGTACCGCCTAAGATTCCAACCCGTAACTTTTCGCTCATCTTTGTTCTCCTATTTTATATCCGTTTCTTTATTTGATTACCCGTACCTTCACAACGCCTTCGATCTGACTTAATGCTTCCACGATTTCTTCAGAAATTACCTCTGATACATCTAACATAGAATATGCCCAATCTCCCTTTGATTTACTGATCATATCCGAAATATTGATGCCCTTTGAGGCAAATACTCCTGTAAACCGGGTCAGCATATCCGGTATATTTTTATGATTGATCGCTACCCGTGCCGCATTGGTACAAACGCCCATATCACAGGCCGGATAATTAACGGAATTCTTAATATTACCATTATCTATATAGTCTACAATCTGTCTGACTGCCATTACAGCGCAATTATCTTCCGATTCCTCTGTAGAGGCTCCTAAATGCGGAAGGGTAATCACTCCCTGAACGCCTGCGATTGCAGAGTTCGGAAAATCTGTTACATAACAGCTTACCTTGCCAGAAGAAAGCGCCGCTTTTATATCTTCATCCTTTACCAATATATCTCTTGCAAAATTCAGGATCTTCACACCGTCCTTCATCTTGTCGAATGCATCCTGATTCAACATTCCCTTCGTGCTGTCCATAGCCGGAACATGGATCGTGATATAGTCGCATTCTTTATAAATATCTTCCACATTTGAGATATGCTTAACCTGACGGGACAGATTCCATGCCGCATCAACAGATACATAGGGATCATAACCATATACATCCATACCTAAACGGACTGCAACATTTGCCACTTTAGCCCCAATCGCCCCCAAACCGATCACACCCAGCTTCTTACCTAGGATTTCATTTCCGGCAAAGGCGGATTTCTTTTTTTCAACGGACTTGGCAAGTTCCGGATCCCCTTTGTTTTCCTGTACCCAGTTATAGCCTCCGATCAAATCCCGTGAAGCAAGCAGAAGACCCGCGATTACGATCTCCTTTACACCATTGGCATTTGCCCCCGGCGTATTAAAGACTACGATGCCTTGTTCTGCACATTTGTCCAGCGGAATATTATTAACCCCTGCCCCTGCTCTGGCAATGGCCTTACATGTATCCGGCAGCTCCAGTTCATGCATGGATGCACTGCGAACCAATACCACATCTGCATCTGCCAGTTCCTCTACCACCTGATAATCGTTTGGCAAAAGCTCCATACCGCAGGCAGCGATAGGATTTAAACATTTTACTTTCGACATTTTCTTTCTCCTTTTGTTGTGTTATTCATGCTTTGCTTCGAATTTTTTCATAAAATCTACCAGTTTTTCTACCCCTTCAATCGGCATAGCGTTATAAATACTTGCACGCATACCACCGACACTCCGGTGTCCCTTTAAATTCACAAAGCCTGCTGCTGTTGCTTCTTTTACAAATTCTGCATCCAATTCATCCTTTCCGGTAACAAATGGAACATTCATGAGCGAACGGTCCTTTTTCTCAACCGTTCCCTGAAACAACCGGCTGTTATCCAAAAAGTCATACAAGATAGCCGCCTTCTTCTCATTGTGGATTTTCATAGCCTCCAATCCACCCATTTCCTTTACCCATTTAAAGACCTTTCCACAAATATAGATACCGTAGCAAGGCGGTGTATTATACAGAGAATCCGCATCCGCCTGTGTCTTATACTTTAACATAGTCGGAGTTCCTTCCAAAACATCATCTCGGATCAGATCCTCTCGAATAATAACCACTACCACACCAGCCGGCCCAACATTCTTTTGTACTCCAAAATATATTAGTCCATACTCTGAAACATTTACCGGCTGTGATAAAATATCAGAAGACATATCCGCTACCAAAAGCTTTCCTTTTGTATTCGGAAGCGTATGATATGCAGTTCCGTAGATCGTATTATTATGACAAATGTATACATAATCCGCATTTTCTGAAATCGGCAGATCCGAACAATCCGGTATATAGGAAAATGTTTTATCCGCAGAAGATGCGATGGCATTTGCCGTACCATATTTCTTGGCTTCTTCATATGCTTTTTTTGCCCACTGGCCGGTTATGATATAATCCGCTACCCGGTTTTTCATCAGATTCATAGGAATCGCTGCAAATTGCTGGGAAGCACCTCCCTGAAGAAACAGTACCTTATAATTATCCGGTATTTTCATCAACTCCCGCAAATCCTTTTCTGCTGTCTGAATGATTTCTTCAAATGCCTTTGAGCGGTGGCTCATTTCCATTACGCTCATGCCGGTACCATTATAGTCTAACATTTCCTCTGCTGCTGCCTTCAGCACAACCTCCGGTAAAACGGATGGGCCTGCTGAAAAATTATATACTCTTGCCATGTTTTATCCTCCTACTCTTTATCCGTCTTTTTACTGTTCCAAATCTTCTTCCGAGAAGCAGGTTTCGATTGCTTTTCCCGGTGCCACCATAGGCCATACCTTATCATCCTCATTGATGATACAGTCAATCACCACCGGCCTTTTGGACTGTTTTGCTTTTTGGAATGCTTCTTCAAATTCTTCAATGGTGGTAGCACGATACGCCTCCGCTCCCATCGCTTCCGAAAGCTTTACAAAATCCACATAATCCTTCAATATTGTATTAGAATAACGCTTTTCATAAAACAATGTCTGCCACTGGCGTACCATTCCAAGCACGTGGTTATTGATTACGATCTGAATGATCGGAATATCATACCGGGCTGCAGTTGCGATTTCGTTCATATTCATACGGAAACAACCGTCACCGGCAATATTGACTACGGTTTCATTTGGTCTAGCCAGCTTTGCCCCGATAGAAGCTCCCAGTCCATAGCCCATGGTTCCCAAACCGCCGGAGGTCAAAAGCTGGTGGGGTTTCTTAAACTTATAAAACTGTGCCGCCCACATCTGATGTTGTCCAACCTCTGTTACTACCGTTGCATCTCCATTTGTCATTTCATACAGTTTTTCTATGATCTGCGGACCGGTCAATACTCCCTTATCATAGGTCATCGGATAGGTATTTTTTAATTTCTGGATCTGTGCCATCCATTCTGGCTTTGGAGATTTTTCGACCTTTTCAAGCAACTTCTCCAGAATCACTCTGGCATCACCGATAATGGATTCGTCAACCTCGATATTTTTATTGATCTCCGCCTGGTCTACATCTATATGAATGATTTTTGCTTCATGGGCAAACTTACTTGCATTCCCAATTACCCGATCGGAGAATCTGGCTCCGATAACGATCAATAGGTCTGCTTCCGCCAATCCGAAGTTGGATGCCTTTGTACCATGCATACCGATCATACCGGTATAACGTTCCGCCGTACCTTCGATCGCACCCTTTCCCATCAGAGTATCGCATACAGCCGCATCAATCTTATCTGCAAATGCACGAAGTTCCTTTTCTGCATTTGCAATGACCACGCCGCCGCCTGCCAAAATAAAAGGCCGCTTTGCCCTCTTGATCATCTGTACAGAACGCTCAAGTGCGTCTTCTTCTATCGTTTCCGTAACCGGCTGAATGTTTACAGGAGACATCGGCTCAAAGTCCGCTACGTTGGCTGTAACATCCTTTGTAATATCTACTAAAACCGGTCCCGGTCTTCCCGTCTGCGCAATCTTAAACGCCCGACGGATCGTATCTGCAAGTTCATGAATATTCTTTACAATAAAACTATGCTTGGTAATCGGCATTACCACGCCTGCAATATCCACCTCTTGGAAACTATCCTTGCCAAGAAGGGTAACGCCTACGTTTGCAGTGATTGCAACGATTGGAACGGAATCCATATATGCAGTCGCAATACCTGTTACCAGATTTGTTGCACCCGGTCCGCTTGTTGCCATGCAGACGCCTACCTTTCCGGTCGCTCTTGCATATCCGTCTGCCGCATGTGCGGCTCCCTGCTCGTGAGATGTCAGAATATGCCGAATCTCTCCCTGATGCTTATATAATTCATCATAAATATTCAGGATACAGCCGCCGGGATAACCAAAAACGGTATCGACTCCCTGCTCCTTCAAACATTCAATTACTATTTCAGAACCTGTCAACTGTTTCATATCATCCACTCTCCCTTAATCGTTCTTCGGTATCTGTAGAATGGCTCCCTTATTTCCTGAGGTAACCATCGCCGCATATCTTGCCAAATATCCGGTCGTAATCTTCGGCTCCTTTGGCTTCCACGCTGCCTTCCGCCTTGCCAGTTCTTCATCAGAGACCTTTACATTCAAGGTTAACCGGTCAATATCTATCTCAATAATATCGCCTTCTTCGACTAGGGCGATCGGTCCGCCTAAAGCCGCCTCCGGTGATACATGTCCAATGGAAGCTCCACGGCTGGCACCGGAAAACCGTCCGTCAGTAATCAAGGCAACGGTAGAACCTAAGCCCATACCGGCAATAGCAGAGGTAGGATTTAACATCTCCCGCATACCCGGTCCGCCCTTCGGTCCCTCATAGCGGATAACGACTACGTCTCCGGCTTTGATCTTGCCGCCTTTAATCGCCGCAATGGCATCCTCCTCGCATTCAAATACCCGTGCCGGACCTGTATGCTGCATCATCTCCGGAACGACTGCTGAACGCTTTACCACACTGCCATCCGGAGCCAGATTTCCTTTCAGCACAGCCAATCCGCCGGTTTTACTATATGGATTTTCCACCGGCCGGATAACCTCAGGATTACGGTTTACGCAGCCTGCTATATTTTCTCCGACTGTCTTACCGGTTACCGTCATACAATCCGTATGCAGCAGTCCCAGCTTATTGATCTCATTCATAACTGCATAAACACCGCCTGCCTCATTCAAATCTTCCATATAGGTCGGGCCGGCCGGTGCTAAATGACAAATGTTTGGCGTCTTTGCACTAATCTCATTTGCAAAACTAATATCAAAATCAAATCCTATCTCATGTGCGATAGCAGGCAGATGCAGCATACTGTTTGTTGAGCAGCCCAGCGCCATATCAATCGTCAGCGCATTCAGAATGGATTCTTTTGTCATAATATCGCTTGGACGGATGTTGTTTCGATACAGTTCCATAACAGCCATACCGGCATGCTTTGCCAGCTTCAGTCGTTCTGAATAGACAGCCGGAATCGTTCCGTTTCCGGGAAGCCCCATTCCTAACACTTCTGTCAGGCAATTCATCGAATTGGCTGTATACATACCGGAACAGGAACCACAGGTAGGACATACCTTATTCTCGTATTCCGTCACCTGTTCTTCCGTCATAGTACCCGCCGCATAGGAACCAACCGCTTCAAACATTGACGACAGGCTTTTCTTTTCTCCTTTGATCCGTCCTGCCAGCATAGGACCGCCGCTGACAAACACGGTAGGTACATTGATCCGGGCGGCTGCCATTAACAAGCCCGGTACATTCTTATCACAGTTTGGTATCATGACCAATGCATCAAACTGATGTGCCAAAGCCATGCATTCCGTAGAATCTGCAATCAAATCCCTGGTGACCAATGAATACTTCATTCCCACATGTCCCATGGCAATCCCGTCACAGACTGCGATTGCCGGAAACATGATCGGAGTTCCGCCTGCCATGGCAACTCCCATTTTCACTGCTTGAACAATTTTATCAATATTCATGTGTCCCGGAACGATTTCATTATATGAGCTGACGATTCCAACCAAAGGACGTTCCAATTCTTCTTTTGTCATACCTAATGCATTAAACAGAGAACGATGCGGTGCCTGCTGCATTCCGGTTTTAACTGCATCACTTTTCATCTTGCAAGACTCCTTCCATTTGCATTTTCATTAACTGTTTTTTCCTATAACCGCTCACAGATCAAATCTCCCATTTTCGAGCAGCCAACTAACGTCATACCTTCATCCATAATATCACAGGTACGGTATTTTTCCTTTAAGACCTGTTGGATTGCTTCTTCAATGCACTCTGCCTCCTGATCCATATCAAAAGAAAAACGAAGCATCATAGCAGCGGATAAAATGGTTGCGATTGGATTGGCCTTGTCCTGTCCGGCTATATCCGGCGCTGAACCGCCGCTTGGTTCATACATTCCAAACTTTGTTTCGTTTAGACTGGCGGAAGCCAGCATACCTATGGATCCCGTAACCATAGACGCCTCATCCGATAAAATATCACCAAACATATTCTCGGTCAATATTACGTCAAACTGTGCCGGATCCTTCACTAACTGCATTGCACAATTATCCACCAGCATATGCTCTAAGGTCACTTCCGGATAGTCAGCCGCCACCTCTTCGACGACCTTTCTCCATAACCGGGAAGAATCCAAAACATTAGCCTTATCTACACTGGTTACTTTCTTTCTGCGTTTCATTGCAATGTCGAACCCTCGAACTGCAATCCGACGGATTTCATTTTCATCATACGTCAACTGATCATAGGCTTTTAAGACTCCATTCTCTTCTACAGTCTTTCGTTCACCGAAATACAGTCCTCCGGTCAATTCCCGCATGATCATCATATCAAAGCCTTTTTTTGAGATTTCCTCCTTTAAAGGACAGGCTCCTCTTAATTCCGGATATAAAACAGCCGGTCTCAAATTCGCAAATAAATTTAATTCCTTTCGAATCTTTAATAATCCTGCTTCCGGTCTTAAATCCGGAGGAAGTTGATACCACGGGGACGTAGTCGTATTCCCGCCAATGGATCCCAGTAGAACCGCATCTGCTTTCTTTGCCACTGCGACCGCCTCATCCGTTAAAGGCACGCCATAGGCATCGATCGAACATCCTCCCATCAATATCTGCTGATATTGAAATCGGTGTCCGTATTTCTCACCAATAGTATCCAGTACCTTCATTGCCTGCGTTACTACTTCCGGTCCGATTCCATCGCCCTTTATTACTGCAATGTTTACATTCATACCGTTACTTCCTTTCTTCTAAAAGGCATAAAAACTTTATCCTATATCATAAAACATTTATGTCGTTTTTTCAATGTAAAATTTTGATGGCTGCGTATTCGGGTCTCATATTTTCTATTTTTTTGCTATCAATAAATTTTTATCTTTTTATTTTACATTTTTATATTGACATATAATATATATTGTATTATATTGTTCTTACCGGCCGGATCGTCTACTTATCATTACAAATAAATACTAACAGAATATTGCGAAGGAGGTGACAAATATGACAAACGAAGCTTTATTACAGGAATTACAATTATTTATCGGCAATGCATTCAAACAGTTTTTTCAATTGACAGATGAACGTTTTCAATCCATTGATAAACGTTTTCAATCCATTGATGAACGTTTCCAATCCATTGATGAACGCTTTCAATCCATTGATGAACGCTTTCAATCCATTGACGAACATTTACAAGTCGTTGATGAACATTTGCAAGTCGTTGATGAACATTTGCAATCTATTGATGAACATTTCCAAGTCGTTGATGAACATTTGCAATCCATTGATGAACATTTCCAAGTCGTTGATGAACATTTGCAATCCATTGACAACCGTTTAGACGATCTATATACAAGGTTTAGACAATTAGAAAACAATGTCGACAAATTAACAAAAACGGTAAATCAACATACCCATAAAATCGATCATGAAATCTTACCGCTGCTAAATGAGATTTCCAGCTGCTATCTCAGCACATACCAACGCTACCAGACACGCACCGACCAGATTGACCAGATACAAAATGATGTGGACGCACTAAAAACGGTTGTTACAGAACACAGCAAAAAACTGGCCTTATAGCATTCCTTATCTAAGAGATATAATTATGAAAGACTTCTTTATATGTGACAAAGGTATCGCAGTTAAACTCAAAATAAACAATCCACGGTTTGCAATCTATGATCCGCATAAAGTCTTCATACTGAAAATCAGGATCAAAATAATGAATAACCGTACTCAATGCAGTTCCATGAGAACCGATTACCACAGTCTCTTCCTGATGCAGCTTTACTAATTCTAACAACTTATTTACATTTCTCTGCTGCACTTCTTCTAATGTTTCACAACCATTTAAACGGAAGGTAAAATCCTTCCATACATGGCGGCATGCATCAAAATATGCTTCTTCAGAAGCCAGAATAGACCACTCTCGAAATTCTTCACAAAGCTGGATTGGAAGACCAAATACATCTGCAATCGGCTGAACGGTATCAATAGCCCGCTGAAACGTGCTGGAATAAAGATGTAAGGTTTCCTTTATTATTCCTGTAGAAAGCAGATAATCTCTTGCTTTATATCGATCCTGCATTCCTTGTTTCGTTAATAATCGTTCCTTATCAATCGGGTTTCTATAATCCGTTTGTGCATGTCGCACAAAATATACCTTTGTCATATTTTGTATCCTATCTAAAAGGAGTCTTCCCAGAGGAACTCCTCTGGGAAAGTTCCTTTTTATTTTTGGTTAATATAATTCACCAATCCCTCTGCCTTGATGATTTCCTGCATAAAGGGCGGAAATGCCTGTCCCTTATATTCCGTTCCCTTCGTTTTATCATAAATCATACCGTTGTCAAAATCTATTTCTACCTCATCACCAGCCTCGATTTCATCTGCGGCTTCTTTACATTCAATGATAGGCAGACCGATATTGATGGCATTTCTGTAAAAAATCCTTGCAAAAGTTTCTGCGATCACACAGCTTATCCCTGACGCCTTTATTGCAATCGGCGCATGTTCCCTGGAAGATCCACAGCCAAAGTTTTTATTTGCTACCATAATATCTCCCGGCTTTACCCGCTTTACAAACTCAGGATCAATATCCTCCATACAGTTTTTTGCCAATTCGGCCGGATCGGAAGAATTCAAATACCGGGCAGGAATAATTACATCCGTATCCACATTATCTCCATATTTATGTACGCTTCCATGTGCTTTCATATCTCCATCTCCTTTATATTTGCAATAACCGTTTCTAAAATGATCACTACTCCAATTCACACGGACAAGAAATCTTCCCTGTAATCGCAGAAGCAGCTGCCACTGCCGGGGAAGCAAGATAAACTTCAGAATCCACATGGCCCATACGGCCCACAAAATTCCGATTTGTAGTCGCAACCGCCCGTTCCCCTGCTGCCAGGATTCCCATATGGCCGCCTAAACATGGCCCGCAGGTTGGCGTACTGACGATTGCACCAGCCTCAATGAATATTTTTAATAATCCTTCTTCCATGGCCTGAAGATAAATTGCTTGGGTTGCCGGTATGATAATGGTTCGGATGCCCTTTGCTACCTTTCTTCCCCTCATGATCTCAGCGGCAATCCTTAAATCCGTAATGTGTCCATTCGTACACGAACCGATCACTACCTGATCAATCTTTATCTCCCCAACCTCATCAATCGGTTTCGTATTCTCCGGCAAATGTGGAAACGCTACCGTCGGCTTTAACTGCGATAAATCAATCGTGTAAACCGCATCATAAACCGCATCGTTATCCGCCTCATAAATCGTATATTCCTTAACAGAATGTTCTTTGATATACGCAAGCGTCGTATCATCTACAGGGAAAATACCATTCTTTCCGCCGGCTTCAATCGCCATATTTGCCATTGTAAACCGATCATCCATTGAAAGGTACTGAATACCGTCCCCTGTAAATTCCATGGATTTATATAATGCCCCATCAACACCTATCAAACCTATAATATGAAGTATAATATCTTTGCCGCTCACCCATTTTGCAGGTTTACCGGTTAAGACAAATTGAATTGCAGACGGAACCTTAAACCATGCCTTACCTGTAGCCATACCAGCTGCCATATCCGTACTGCCTACACCGGTAGAAAATGCGCCTAACGCACCATACGTACAGGTATGGGAATCTGCTCCGATCACAACGTTACCTGCTGTTACCAGTCCTTTTTCCGGAAGCAATGCATGTTCAATCCCAACCTCACCGACATCAAAAAAATTAGTAATATTATGGGCATTTGCATATTCCCTTACACATTTACAATGTTCTGCACTTTTTATATCCTTGTTCGGGGTAAAATGATCCAGTACCATTGCAATCTTATCTTTATCAAATACATCCTGATTTTTAAATTTCTCCATTTCGTGAATGGCTACCGGTGTAGTTACATCATTCCCTAATACCATATCCAAATTTGCTTCTATCAACTGTCCGGCCTCTACTGCGTCCAAACCGGAATGTGCTGCCAATATTTTCTGAGTCATTGTCATACCCATATGGTTTTCCCTCCTTGATTAAAATCTTGTTGTAATCTTAACATGAGAACTGTTATAATTGAAATACATAATATATATAATTAACATAACTATACATTATAATAGCAAATTGCTTCCGGAGTAAATCTTATGAAATTTATTCATCATGCAAGGATAGAAAGGCAGAAAATATGAATCAGAATTTAAACTACTATAAAGTATTTTATACGGTAGCCCGTTACAAAAACATCTCAAAAGCCGCCGATGCTTTATTTATCAGTCAGCCTGCTATCAGTAAAACACTGTCCAAATTAGAAGAAAATCTAGGCTGTCGTCTATTTCACCGAACCTCCAGAGGCGTATCGCTTACGGACGAAGGCCAGTTTCTGTACGAACGGATAGAAAAAGCCTTTCAGCTTATTGATTCCGGTGAAGAAGAACTTCAACAAATGAATGAATTGGGCATTGGCCGCATCCGTATCGGGGTAAGCACAACACTTTGTAAATATATTTTACTTCCTTATCTTCAAAACTTTCTTCAGCAAAATCCACATATTCAGATTACCATTCGGTGTCAATCTTCGTTACAAACGATTGAACTTCTGGAAAACGGACACATTGACATCGGTTTGATCGGAATATCCCGTCCAAGTACCGGAATCGTTTTCTCAGAGTTTTGTCAGATTCAAGATACCTTTGTCACTACCCAATCCTATCTGGATCTTTTATCCGGTCAGAACCACGTAAACGATGAGCTTTTCCGCTTTGCTAATCTAATGCTGCTGGATAATGAGAATATTACACGACAATATATCAATGACTATCTTTACCGGAATCATATACAAACCAATCGAATCTTAGAAGTAAGCACAATGGATCTTCTCATTGAATTTGCAAAAATCGGACTTGGCATTGCCTGCGTCATTCGGGAATTTGTAGAAAAAGAATTAACCAGTCGACAACTGATAGAACTTCCCTTCTATCCGCAGATTGAACCAAGAAGCGTAGGTTTCGCCTATTCCAAAAGCCATATTCCCTCCAGAACCACCATGCAGTTTCTGGATTATCTTTTATAAAAGGATTGCTGCTTTAACAATAATCGAAACTTTTGCTTTTTTCTTTCATTGAACAGCTTCATAAACCTCAAGTCCTGTCATGACTGTTATTCCTAATTGTTTACCGGCAGGTTCCAGATTGTTACCGCTTTCAAACTGGTAGAAGCATACATATGGCGAATCCTTCTTATATCCATGAATATCCAGTGTTAAAACCATAAGGATAAGGCATATCATTCCGGCAAACAACAAAATTAACCGGCTTCTCCAATTTCCCTTATAAAAGGGCAGTCGTTTTCCGCCCGTCAATATCAAAAATAATACCGGAAGAAAAAGGACTATTCCCCAAGACAGGACAACAGAAAAGCCCTTGTCCATATTATTTGAATATACCTCCAATAATTGTAGTTTTTCAGGAAATACGGTCAGATTAAAATAGCTGTCGGTTACCGTATGATAAAACATCTGAAAATCATAATATCCACTCAGCAAAACCATAAATATCACCGTTAATACATAATTTACCTTCGCTGAAAAAAGGGAAACGACGATCGCTATAAAACACCCAATTCCCATAGATGCCAATAACGGATATAAAATATGTAAACTAGATCTATGGTATAAGCTAAAATGTAACAGAGCCTCCATAAAAGCAAGACTTCCCATCCAAAACAATACAGGCCACAGGAAATACTTTCTTTTGATTACTTCCTGTGAGGAATTGAGTTGCTCCGGTTTTCTCTGTCTCACCTTCTCTTTCTTTTGTTGTTGCTCCGCCTGTTTTCTTGCTTCCTCCACTTTCTGTTGCTGTAGCTCCGCCTGTTTTCTTGCTTCCTCCGCTTCCTGTTGCTGCTGCTCTGCCTGTTTTCTTGCTTCCTCCTCTTCCTGTTGCTGCTGCTCTGCCTGTTTTCTTGCTTCCTCCGCTTCCTGCCGCCGCTGCTCCGCCTGCTTTCTTGCTTCCTCCTCTGCTTGTCGTCTGACTTCTTCTCTTTGTTTACGTTCCCTTTCTTCTTCCGGTGTCTCATACAGTTGAATATCGGAAAGCAATTGGTCAGCTTCTGTCAATATTCGATTCAGTTCCTTATCATTATAATTTCTCATCTGTATCTCTTCCTGCATTAGATTTCATTACCGGAAATACTCAACACCGGATTCAAAGATATGCTGATTTTGCTCACCATAGATATTGACTGCAACCGAATCGCCTCTTCGCTCGGAATGAGCCATTTTTCCAAATACCCGTCCATCCGGTGATGTGATCCCTTCAATCGCACAATAAGAACCATTGATATTATAATCCTCATCCATTGTAGGATTCCCATTTACATCTACATACTGTGTTGCAACCTGTCCATTTGCAAACAGTTCTTCCAGCCATTTTTGTCCAGCTACAAAGCGTCCTTCTCCATGCGAAGCAGGCACAGCATACACGCCTCCAAGCGTCGCCTTTTGCAGCCAAGGCGATTTATTCGTTACCACCTTTGTATATACCATTTTAGACTGATGGCGTCCGATGCTATTCATCGTTAATGTAGGAGAATCTGCTGTTTGCGGACGTATCTCTCCATATGGAACCAGTCCCAGCTTGATCAATGCCTGAAAACCATTACAGATGCCTAATATCAAACCGTCTCTCTCCTTTAGCAGCTTCATGACCTCTTCCTGTATTTTTTCATTTCGAAATGCGGTAGCTATAAACTTGCCGGAACCATCCGGCTCATCTCCGGCTGAAAATCCGCCGGGGAACATGATGATCTGCGCATTTCGGATTCCCTCAACAAATGATTCCACAGAATCTCGGATACCCTGTGCATTTAAGTTCTTAAATACTACCGTTTGAACCTCTGCTCCTGCCCGTTCAAATGCCATAGCAGAGTCATATTCACAGTTTGTTCCCGGAAATACCGGAATAAACACCTTCGGCCTTGCCACCTTATGTTTACATACATAAATATCCTTTGTATCAAATATGCCTGTTGAAACCGGTGCTTTCTCTACTTCCGAATGTGTCGGATATACCCGTTCCAAAGTTCCAGTCCAAGCCTGTAAGGCTTCTTCCATCGAAAGAGTCACATTCTCATATTCCAATACTGCCTTATCTGTCACCTGTCCGATCACAGTTCCTGCCACGCCCAGAGTTTTCAAATCCTCCTGCGCCACTTCCAGAATAATGGAACCATAATCCTTTGCTGCCAAAGCAGTTTTTGGAATACCGGAAATTTTTACACCAAGCTTATTTCCAAAAGCCATCTTGCTGACAGCCTCCAGGATTCCCCCAAAGCCTACCGCATAAGCCGAATAAACCTTACCTGCTTGAATTGCCTTATACAATTCATAATATGATTCCAGAACAAAAGCGTAATCCGGTATATCATATGCATCCTTCCGAATATCCATCTTTACTAACAGATTACCGGCCTTTTTTAATTCCGGTGTTACGATCTCTTTCCCATCTGCAACATCGACTGCAAATGATACCAATGTAGGCGGTACATCAATGTCATTAAAGGAACCGGACATACTATCTTTTCCGCCGATTGATGGCAGCCCTAATCCCATCTGGGCATCATAAGCGCCAAGCAGTGCGGCCATAGGCTTTCCCCACCGCTCCGGCTTGTCTCCTAACCGTTCAAAATACTCCTGAAAGGTAAAACGGATCTTGGATACGTCACCGCCGGCAGCTGCAATCTTCGCTACTGAATGGAGTACTGCATAAATTGCCCCATGATAAGGACTCCAGCTGGACAAATAGGGGTCATATCCATAGCTCATCATAGTAACAGTATTGGTCTTTCCCTTTAATACCGGCAATTTAGCAATCATAGTCTGGATAGGCGTCAGCTGATAGATTCCGCCATATGGCATCGTAACTGTTCCTGCACCGATCGAGCTGTCAAACATCTCTACCAGGCCCTTTTGGGAGCATACATTCAAGTCAGACAAAATAGCAAGCCATGCTTTCTTCACATCTTTCATATCCGGCAGCTGTTCAAAATAATTTGCTTCCTTTTTAGGCATTTCCACTACAACATCTGTTTCTTGATGAGCGCCATTGGTATCCAGAAATGCTCTGGACAAGTTTACGATCTCTTTTCCCCGCCAGCAAAGCACCAATCTGGGTTCCTCTGTCACTTCCGCCACCACAACGGCCTCTAAGTTTTCTTCTTCTGCGTAAGAGAGCATTTTTTGTACATCCTTTGGCGCCACCACAACTGCCATCCGTTCCTGAGATTCAGAAATCGCCAGCTCCGTTCCATCCAGCCCTGCATATTTCTTCAAAACCAGATCCAGATTGACCCGAAGTCCGTCTGCCAGCTCGCCGATTGCGACCGATACGCCGCCGGCGCCGAAATCATTACATTTCTTTATCAGACAGGCAACCTCTTCCCGTCTGAACAATCGTTGCAGTTT
>CANPZL010000024.1 GCA_947589055.1 uncultured Lachnospiraceae bacterium
CGGAGCAGATCATCAGCCATAGTTTTTATCGGCGAAATCCTGAGGAGTTTTATGAATTTTACAAGGATAAAATGATCGTAACGGATGCAAAGCCCAATGCCGCACATCTTCGGCTGGCGGAGCTGGAAAAGGAAGGAAAACTGCGGGCGGTGATCACCCAGAACATAGACGGACTTCATCAGATGGCGGGGAGCAAGGAGGTTTTGGAACT
This sequence comes from uncultured Lachnospiraceae bacterium, assembly GCA_947589055.1. Lineage (GTDB taxonomy): Bacteria > Bacillota > Clostridia > Lachnospirales > Lachnospiraceae > CAG-632. The sequence continues at coordinate 212 of CANPZL010000024.1, forward strand.
GCATGGTTCCATACATCGGAACTATTGTGAACAGTGTCACAAATTCTATGATTTAGAAACAATCGTTCATTCCGAAGGCGTGCCAAAATGCCAATGCGGCGGTACGATCAAACCGGATGTGGTTCTTTATGAAGAGGGCTTGGATACGGATACGATACAAAAAGCGATTTATTATATCCGTCAGGCAGAAGTGCTGATAATCGGCGGTACTTCTTTAGTCGTATATCCGGCGGCCGGTATGATCGATTACTTTCAGGGCAAGCATCTGGTGGTGATCAATAAATCGCCGACCCCAAGAGATCGACAGGCAGATTTGTTGATTCAGGATAGTATCGGTAAGGTCTTTTCACAGATATAAAACCGTCGAAATTCTGAAAAAAATATAAATAGCTTTTTTCTATATCGGAAGATATGTTATACTGCTATTTGAAACATTGAGATGAAGAAGGAATAAAAGGAGTGTTTGAATGCAGGGAAATATTTCAGATATAACACAGGAATTGATTGATATGGCAGAGCTTTGCAGAAAGAATGGAACGATCGATCCGGAGCTTTATTTAAAATACGAGGTAAAACGGGGATTGCGGGATATTAACGGAAAAGGTGTTCTGACCGGTTTGACGGATGTATCCAAAATCCAGTCCTATATGACCGTGGATTGCGAGATGGTTCCATGTGAAGGAAAGCTTTACTATCAGGGAATTGATATAGAGGACTTGGTGCAGGGGTTTGTGCAGGAAAAGAGGTTCGGATTTGAAGAAACGCTTTATCTGTTATTGTTTGGAAAGCTGCCCACTACTGAGGAATGGAAGCGTCTCTGCGAATTGCTGGCCGATTATCGTTCCCTTCCCACCAGTTTTGTACGTGACATCATCATGAAGGCGCCCAGCCGGGACATGATGAATACGCTGGCAAGAAGTGTACTGACCCTATACGCCTATGATGACAGGGCGGACGATACTTCCCTGCCGAATGTCCTGCGGCAGTGTCTGCAATTAACGGCCTTGGTGCCTTTGATTTCCGTGTATGGCTATCAGGCGTATAAGCATTATCATGATGGACAGAGCCTGTTTATCCATCTTCCCCAGCCGGAACTGTCGACAGCCGAGAATATCTTATTCCTTCTGCGGGAGGATAGTCAGTATACGGAATTGGAAGCAAGGATTTTAGATTTGGCGCTTGTGCTGCATGCCGAGCATGGCGGAGGAAATAATTCTACTTTTACTACACATGTGGTTACTTCTTCCGGTACGGATACCTATTCTTGTATTGCAGCGTCTCTCGGTTCCCTGAAAGGGCCAAAGCATGGAGGTGCTAATATTAAGGTTGCAAAAATGTTCGATGATCTAAAGCAGCAGGTGAAGGATTGGACCGATGAAGATGAGGTTCGTAAATATCTGAGGGATCTGTTAAATCAAAAAGCCTTTGACCGGCAGGGCTTGATCTATGGTATGGGCCATGCGGTATATTCGATTTCCGACCCAAGAGCAAATATTTTCCGGCAGTTTGTGGAAAAGCTGTCAGTTGAGAAGGACCGGAAAGAGGAATATGAGCTATATTCTATGGTGGAACGTCTGGCGCCGCAGGTGATCGCAGAGGAGCGGAAGATCTATAAGGGAGTCAGTGCAAATGTAGACTTTTACAGCGGCTTTGTGTACAGTATGCTGGATCTGCCTACGGAATTATATACGCCTATTTTTGCGATTGCCCGTATGGCAGGCTGGAGTGCACATCGTATGGAGGAGTTGATCAATCAGGGAAAGATTATCCGCCCGGCATATAAATGTGTTGCTCCGAATAAGGCCTATGTACCGATGACAGAGCGATAGATTGTAATAGAAGGAAAGAAGGATAAGTATGGGGTTTGACGTATTACCAAAGGATCCGATGATGCTGCTCAGTGTGGTAAATACCAAGCTTCGGGATTCTTATGAAAGCTTAGGGGTCTTGTGTGAGGATTTAAATGTTGATGAAGATACTTTGAGAGAAACCTTAAAGGGAATCGGTTATGTGTATGATTCGGAACAAAATCGGTTTTTATAAAACAGGATGGTTCGTCAAGGGAAGCATGATTCAGAATTATTAGCACTCTATTTAAATGAGTGCTAATTTTTTCTTGACAAGGATCCGGTGATGGTGTTATAGTCGCTATAGAACATAAAACATTGTATGGAGAAAATATAAAGGAGGTTTGCAGTATGGATGCGGAAAAATTTACGAAAAAATCATTAGAAGTAATCGAAAACTGTTCCAAGCTGGCCTATGAATATAACAATCAGGAGATCGATCAGGAGCATTTGCTGTTAAGTATGATTACAACAGACGACTGTCTGATCGCCAAGTTGATCGAAAAAATGGGAATTGATCTGAGCGGCTTTACGGGTGAATGTGAACGGGCAGTCGCTTACCGGCCGAAGGTGACCGGCACCAGCGATGTCTATATGAGCAGGGAGTTCACCATGACATTGATGGATGGTGAAAATGAAGCAAAGCAGATGGGAGATTCCTATATATCGGTTGAACATATCTTTCTGGCAATGATCAAGAAAGCCAATAAAACGGTGCGTGGGATTTTCCAGAAATATGGGATTACCAGAGATGCATTTTTAAAGGCGCTGGTTACTGTACGGGGAAATCAGAAGGTGGAAAGCGATAATCCGGAAGCCACCTATGACAGTTTGGCAAAATATGGCTATGATCTGGTGGAGCGGGCAAGACAGCAGAAGCTGGATCCGGTAATCGGCAGGGACAGTGAGATTCGGAATATCATACGGATCCTTTCCAGAAAGACGAAGAACAATCCGGTCTTGATCGGCGAGCCGGGGGTAGGAAAGACTGCGGCAGTAGAAGGATTGGCGCAGCGGATCGTGCGGGGGGATGTACCGGATGGATTAAAAAACAAGCAGGTATATGCGCTGGATATGGGAGCATTATTAGCAGGTGCAAAATACCGGGGAGAATTTGAAGAACGGTTAAAGGCGGTATTAGACGAAGTAAAGAAAAGTGACGGAAACATTATCTTATTCATTGATGAACTGCATACCATCGTAGGAGCAGGGAAAACCGATGGCGCAATGGACGCAGGAAATATGTTAAAGCCCATGCTTGCAAGAGGTGAGTTGCATTGCATCGGCGCTACTACGTTAGATGAATACCGGCAGTATATCGAAAAGGATGCCGCACTGGAACGACGGTTCCAGCCGGTCATGGTAAATGAGCCATCGGTAGAGGATACCGTTTCAATCTTAAGAGGACTAAAGGAACGGTATGAGGTATTTCATGGCGTAAAGATTACAGACGGTGCTTTGGTATCCGCAGCGGTTCTTTCCAACCGTTATATTACAGATCGGTTTTTACCGGATAAGGCGATTGATTTGGTAGACGAAGCCTGTGCGTTGATTAAAACGGAGTTGGATTCCATGCCGATGGAATTAGACGATATGTCTCGAAAAATCATGCAGATGGAAATCGAAGAAGCCGCATTAAAAAAGGAAGAGGATCGTTTAAGCCAGGAGCGGTTGACAGAGCTGCAAAAGGAATTGGCAGAGATGAAGGATACCTTTGCAAATGCTAAAGCGGACTGGGAAAAGGAAAAACAGGAGGTCGAGAAGGTAAATCGACTGCGGGAGGAAATCGAGGCGTTGAATAACCAGATACAGATTGCCCAGCGCAATTATGACCTCAATAAAGCGGCGGAATTACAATATGGCAAGCTGCCACAGCTAAAGCAGGAGCTGGCAAATGAGGAAGAACGTTTAAAGACGGAAGCCCATACACTGGTTCATGAAAGCGTGACGGATGAGGAAATCGCAAAGATCATTTCCAGATGGACCGGAATTCCGGTGGCGAAACTGACGGAAAGCGAACGGAATAAAACCCTTCATCTGGATCAGGAGCTGCATAAACGGGTAGTTGGACAAGATGAAGCGGTTAGTCTGGTTAGCGAATCCATTATCCGTTCCAAAGCAGGGATCAAGGATCCGAGTAAACCGATAGGCTCCTTCCTGTTTTTAGGTCCTACCGGCGTGGGAAAAACAGAACTGGCAAAGACACTTGCTGCCAGTTTGTTTGACAATGAATCCAATATGGTACGGATTGATATGAGTGAATATATGGAAAAACACTCAGTTGCCCGTCTGATAGGAGCGCCTCCCGGTTATGTAGGATATGATGAGGGCGGACAATTAACGGAAGCAGTACGGAGAAAGCCCTATTCCGTTGTGCTGTTTGACGAGGTGGAAAAGGCCCACCCTGATGTTTTTAATGTATTGTTACAGGTGTTAGACGATGGGCGGATTACCGATTCCAAAGGCAAAACTGTTGATTTTAAGAATACCATTTTGATTATGACATCCAATATTGGTTCTCAATATCTGCTGGAGGGAATTGATGAGGATGGAACGATCAAAGAGGAAACCCAGACAATGGTTATGAATGAACTGCGGGCACATTTCCGTCCGGAATTTTTGAACCGTTTGGACGAAACAATCCTGTTTAAGCCGCTGACAAAAGAAAACATCAGTGGTATTGTAGATTTGTTAATTGCAGACCTGAATCATCGTCTGGCGGAAAAAGAAATCCGGATTGCGTTGACGAAAGAAGCGAAAGCCTTGATTATTGAACAAGGGTACGATCCGGTTTACGGTGCAAGACCGTTAAAGAGGTATTTGCAGAAAAATGTGGAAACGCTGGTAGCCCGTATGATGTTATCCGATCAGCTGGGCTTGAATCAAGGAGTGACGATTGATGTAAAAGACGGACGGCTGATTGCCCGATAGTGTTTAGAAATAACAGGATACACCGTGTATTTAATGAAACCGGCCGCAAGGGTTCGATTAAGCGTAACGCTTGCAGGTCGGTTTTTGTCTCTCATAATTCAGCTATCACTAGACGATAGTCCGGGGATATGATAAAATGAGTCCAGCGGCATCCGGACTGATCCGAGGCGGCGTTAGATGAAAGACATATAGAGCCGACAGGCAATATGCTATACGATTTTATACTTTGGTGACCGATTCTGTATCCGGTAGCAGGGATACGATGTAAGAGAAAATCGAGATGGATACGGATAAATTATCTATAAATGCGGCGACAAAAGGCATATCTGGAAGTACAATTAAACTGATTGCCATCGTGACCATGCTGATCGACCATATTGGTGCGGTGGTGGTGGAGCGGATGATCGGATACTCCACTAGCGGTGATACAGCAGTCTTGACTGCGGTTTATTATAGTATGCGTCTGATCGGACGTATGGGCTTCCCTATCTTCATCTTTTTGTTGGTTCAGGGAGTAGAGCATACCAGAAACAAATGGAAATATCTGCTGCGGCTGATGGTGTTTGCCCTTATTTCAGAGATCCCCTTTGATTTTGCTTTTGGATTGTCCGTACAGCAGATTGCCGCTGGGAAATTCCTGGAATTTTCTTATCAAAATGTGTTCTTCACACTGTCCATTGGTTTGCTTTGTATCCTTGGGTTACAGGAAATTGATAAAATAGAATGGAATGCTATCATAAAGATTGTTTTATCCATTGGTGTTGTAATAGCAGGAATGATACTTGCAGAATGGCTGCGGACGGATTACGGTGACATCGGTGTCCTTGCGATCGTAGTTATGTATCTGTTCCGGCGTACTCCGCTTCTTGCGGCGGCAGGCACCTGTGTGATTTTGCTGTTTTCCAATATATTAGAGATAAGTGCTTTTTTCGTTCTTTTGCCTTTGGCGTTTTATAATGGGAAACGTGGCTGGAAGCTGAAATGGGTGTTTTATCTTTTTTATCCGGTACATCTGTTTGTTTTGTGGCTGATCTGTCTGGGAATGGGAATTGCATGATAGTTTGTTTGGGAAGCAGCAGGGAGGGAAAAACATGAAACCAAGTAAGGAAGAATTGAAAAAACGGTTTTCCAAGCATCGGGAAACCAGAGAATATCGAGAAGAATTTAATCGCTTACTGGATTTGCCATTTCAGGATTTCATGAAAGAATTTTTGGATTTTCATACCCGTGTAACAGAGGAGATGATAGAAGAAATCGGAAAGGAAAATCCGTCTATAGAAGAACGGGAATGGTATTATTTATATTATGGCGGTGAATTGTATTCAGATGTAATCAAAGCCCAGGGCTGGGGCAGAATGGTTGATATGGCATTGGAATTGATCGATAAGGAGCAGAAAGGATAACGGCATTGAAACAACAGATAACGAAAAATGCAATAGAAACCGCCTTTCTGAAGCTGTTAAAGGAGCGGAATTTTGAAAAGGTAATGGTAAAAGATATTGTAGAGGAGTGCGGTCTTACCCGTAATACCTTTTATTATTACTATGAAGATACCTACAATATCATTACGGATATTCTGGAACGGGAGATTCGAAGGATTCTGGAAGAAGTGGAAAACGGAAAGACATTCCTTGACGCAGCAAAGGACAGCTTTGAATATCTGGAAGAAAATAAAAGAATTGCAAAGCATTTATTGGCATCGGCAAAGAAAGATGAAATGTATGCCTATATAAGCAGTGCGGTAGAGATTATCCTGAGACGCTGGATTGACAGGCAGACCGGTGCAGGCTCAATCCCGGAAGCAGATAAGCGGGCGATAATTAAGATTCATTGTTATGTGATACAGGGAATTTTAAGCGATTGGGTACAAACGGGGATGAAGGATTCCTTGACCGAGGAGGTCAGGCGGGTTCAGGTTCTGTTTTCCGACGTTTTAAAGCAGGCAATGGAAAACAGTCAGAATAAGAATCCAATATGACGCTTTATGGTTCCGTTGGAAAATCCGGTGATATTACCGTAACGGCGAATAGCAGTGAGTGGAGGAATGGATTGTAACATAGGTATCGGTCGATTATACTGAAAGGGAAGAAAGTTCCGAAGCAAGGAGGTCGTAAGATGGTCTATACGGTAACGTTTAATCCGGCGGTCGATTATGTTATTCACACCGAGAATGTGGAATTGGGCAGGGTAAACCGTACTAGGAATGAGAAAATATATTTTGGAGGCAAAGGGATCAATGTTTCCATAGTTCTGAATGAACTTGGAATCCGCTCTGTAGCACTTGGATTTGTTGCGGGATTTACGGGTGCAGCGATTGAACAAGGGGTTGCCCAAAGGGGAATCAAAACGGATTTCATTCATCTTGACAAGGGATTTTCCAGAATCAATATAAAGATAAAATCAGATACGGAAACTGAATTGAACGGGCAGGGGCCTGATATAGATGAGAGTGCTTTGCAGGAGTTGTTTTCAAAAATCGACGCCGTTTCCGATGGAGATGTGCTTGTTCTCGCAGGAAGCATTCCTGCCAGTATGCCTGCGGATATTTACGAAAGGATCTTGAAGCGCCTTTCACAAAAAAACATCAAAACGGTTGTGGATGCTGCCGATGATCTGCTCCTGAATGTGTTGAAGTATCAACCGTTTTTGGTCAAACCAAATCATTACGAGCTTGGTGATATGTTCGGCGTAAAACTAAACAGCATAGATGAAATTGTTAAATACGCTCGCAAACTAAAGGACATGGGTGCATGCAACGTATTGGTTTCGATGGCAGAAGGAGGCGCCATGCTCTTAGATGAACACGACAAACTGCATACCTGCGGCGTATGCAGGGGAACCGTCAGAAATTCCGTAGGTGCGGGAGATTCCATGGTGGCGGGATTTATTGCAGGCTCTATAGAGGGAGATTACGAGTATGCCTTGAAACTCGGAACCGCATCGGGAGGTGCAACGGTATTTTCGGATGGCCTTGCTGAACGAAGGGAGATTTTCCGACTGCTTGAACAACTTTAATTTTTAGTACATTTTCGGTTCGGTGTATGGTTTTTGTACACGGAACCGTTTTTGTTGCTTTCATTTTTCAACAAAAATAGTTATATTGTTATATGGTGGTTTTAAAAACTACATAGATGACGATAGATAAGCTCTCATAGGAATAAAAGAGGGCGGATTGGAGACGGGAATGGGAACATTGTTACAGGGAATGCTGCGGGGAACGATTCGGGCAGCCATGTATCTGGCATTTCGACCGAAGGTTACATATCAGGATCCGAATGTGATGAAAACGGAAAAACCTGTGGTATTTATCTGCAATCATATGAGCCATTATGACGGGGCGCTGATTGCATCTGTACTGCACAGAAAGAAGCCTTATTTTCTGATTGCAAAAGACTGGTATGATAAAAAGCAGTTTGGTGTGTTCCTGAAGCTGTATGGGAGTGTTCCGGTTGACCGTTCCGGTATGGATACCGGCTGGTATGAGCAATGCCGGAAGCTTTTGGAAGCAGGCCATTCCATTTTGATCTTTCCGGAGGGAAGGACTTCAAAGGGAGACATGCATGAATTCCAGCCGGGATTTGCAGTGTTGGCGGAAAAGACCGGCGCTATGGTAGTTGAATGCGTGAATGCAGGAGACTATCATATCCTGTTTGGGGGCCGGAAGCATGTTTTGGTCGGGAACGGTTATGAATTAAAATGTCCGGCAGAAATGCGAAAATCCCAATATGCCAAACAGATCGCCAGCCAAGCCAGAGAACGACTTTGCCGGCAGAAGAAGGCGTGGGAAGCGAAAGGACGCTGGATACCGGATAGGAGAAGGAATCCGAGTCAGAAGCAGCAGGGTGAAACGGAAGCAGCGGTGACGAAGGATACGGAGACAGGAAATTAAGCACAATGTGCTTGATGGGAAGCAAAAGCTTCCAAATAAATATTTCAATGCAAGAAAGGAAGAAAAATCATGGAAAGAGCAGATGTAGCGGCAAAAATTCGGGAGATGTTGATTGAGAATTTGAGGATTCCGGCTGAGATATTAGAGGATGATTCGGAATTATTCGGCGGTGATATTGGGTTGGATTCTGTAGATTCTTTAGAGATTATTGCAGGAATCGACGATCTGTACGGCGTCAATATGACGGGTGTGGATAAGACGAATTTCCGTGATATAAATGCACTGACAAACTATGTGTTGGAACATGCGGAGGCATAATACATGAAAAAAAGATGCGTGATCACCGGGCTGGGAATTGTATGCCCGGTCGGAAACAATGTAGCGGAAAGCTGGAACAGTATCCGGCTTGGAAAAACTGGGATCCATGAGGTGACCTCCGTGAACACGGAGGGCTGCTATGCCAAGCTGGGCGGTGAGGTGTGCTGTAACGATCTTCCGGCACCCCAATATGACCGTTCAGTCCGTCTGTGTATAAAAGCGGCAGTAGAGGCTATGGGGGATGCCGGCTTAGATGGTAACGCTGCCGGGGAAGCAGGTATTATCATAGGAAGCTGTATCGGCGGTGCAGTCAGTATTGATGAATATCTGACCGCACAAAAGACCGGGACAGAGGATAATAGTAAAATCTCGAATATGGCAGCTTCTTCCATCGCAAATAATGCGGCAAGCTATCTGGGGTTAAATGGCGTTACTGCGAATATCGTAAATGCCTGCGCCGCAGGTACTATGAGCATTGCATATGCTTGTGATCTGATTCAGGCAGACAGTGGAAGTCTGTTTCTGGCCGGTGGCACGGATCCTTTTTCTTCTCTGGCATTTGCCGGATTTCATGCCTTACAGGCATTGGCAGCAGAAAACTGCTCGCCCTTAAATCACAGTCAGGGAATCAATCTGGGCGAGGGCTCCGGAATTTTAGTCGTGGAAGAATATGAGCATGCAGTGGCACGGGGAGCCAAGATCTATTGTGAGGTTGCCGGATATGGAGTGAACTGTGATGCTTATCATATTACCGCACCGGATCCCAGCGGAGAGGGACAGATGGATGTCATTCGGCGGGCGTTGGCGTCTGCCGGAGCTGCTCCTTCGGATATTGCTTATGTAAATGCACATGGAACGGGAACTGCAAAGAATGACGAAGCCGAATTCCTATCGCTGCATACTATCTTTGATGGTACGAATGTATCCGTCAGTTCAACGAAGTCTATGACCGGCCACTGTCTGGGGGCGGCAGGAGCAGTGGAGGCCGTCTTTACGGTAAAGGCGGTCAGTGAAGGTGTGCTTCCGCCAACGATCGGATACTCAGAGGAGGACAAGATTGTTCTGGCTAAAAAAGCCGGTGCGTTGGATTTTGTTGCAAATGAAAGCCGAAAAAAGGCGATTCCAATGGCAATGTCGAATTCCTTTGCATTTGGTGGTACAAATGCAAGTATTATTTTTGCAAAGGAAGGATGGAAAGCACCTTTAACAGAAGCGGAAACAGAAACGAAGATATATGTTACCGGCTTTGGAATGCAGATAAGCCAGTCTCAGGGAATGCCGGTTGCGTCTTTAAATCTGGAAATGAAGGATTTTACGGAACGTGGTGTGAAATTAGGCGTATTTCGTAAGCTGGATAAGTTCAGTCAGTTACAGCTTTTAAGCGGAATCGATGCGCTCGAATGCGCCGGTATTACCGTATCAGAAGAAAATGAGCGGAAAATCGGTACGATCATCGGTACATCGGCAGGACCGGTGACAGAAGTGTCTAATTTTCAAAAAAATATATGTGATAAAGGTACGACGGCAGGAAGTGCGTTTACCTTCCCGAATACCGTGTATAATGCGGCGGGCGGTCATTTTTCCATTTTCACAAAAACGAAGGGATATTGTGCTACGGTGGCAAACGGAACCCAAGCCGGGCTTCAAAGTATCGCTTATGCCTGTGATGTGCTGAAAAGTGGTAATGAGGCTATCATGCTGGCGGCAGGAACGGATGAAGGCTCTGATATGGTTACATATTTTTACGAGCATAGCGGTATAAACGGAAGCCGGACGCTAGGGGAGGGAAGTTCTACCGTTTGTCTGGAAACTCTATCCAGTGCGGAAACCCGGAATGCCCATAAATATGCAGAGATCGCAGGCTATGCCTTAACCCACTCGGCCGGACAAGCATGTTATACAGAGCAGGAAGCTATGCGGGATGCTATTACAGCCGCTCTGAACAAGGCGGGTATTGAACCGGCGGCTGTGGACCGTATCTATGCAGTTACGTCAAATCGTGAAAATGGAGCTTTGGAAGAACAGGTATTAAACGAGATGTTTGGAAATACCGATCGTATAGATGTGCGGGAGCAGACCGGTGACTGTCGAGCGGCCAGTGCAAATATGCAGGTTATTGAAGCGGCAAAGGCAATCGATGAAAAAAAGATCAAAACAGCATTGGCAGTTGCTTATGGCTGCGGCTCATATTGTGCAATCGTTTTAAAATAACATCGGATTAAAAGGAGAGAAGCTATGAGTACAGCAATCGTAACGGGTGCGTCCAGAGGAATCGGTAAAGCCTGTGCAATCCAGCTTGCAAAAGCAGGTTATGATATAGCGGTCAATTATGTGTCAAACGAAGCGGCAGCAATGTCAGTAGTGGAGGAAATCGAATCTCTTGGACGAAAAGCACTGGCAGTGCAGGCGGATACAGCGGATTTAAAAGCAGTGCAGGCAATGTTTCGGACGATAGGTAAAGAATTCGACAGTATTGATGTACTGGTAAATAATGCGGGAGTAGTGGATGATAAATATCTTCTCATGCTTCCGGAGGATTCCTTAGAACGCAGTCTGGATATAAATATTAAAGGTTATTTTCATTGCGCACAAAACGCTGCTCTGAAAATGATGCGGAAACGAAAAGGTTGTATTATCAATGTGTCCTCCGTCAGCTCTATAGTAGCGATTCCCGGACAGAGTGTCTATAGTGCGACCAAAGGAGCGGTAAATGCTATGACCGCTACGTTGGCCAAAGAGCTTGCCCAGTACGGAATCCGGGTAAATGCGGTGGCACCGGGATTTATTGCCACGGATATGATCCAGCAGATTCCTGAGGAACAGCGGGAAGAGCATTTAAAAGAGGTGCCGCTGGGGCGGTTCGGTGAAGCAGAAGAGGTCGGGAAACTGGTCTGTGCATTATGCTCGGATGATATGGCTTACATTACCGGACAAACCATAATAATGGATGGAGGACTCAGCTTATGAATCTGTTGGAAATCAATGAACGAATCCGGCAGCGTCCCCCGTTTCAGATGATTGAACGGGTAACGGAGCTGGAACCGGGGAAATCAGCAGTCGGTATCAAATGTGTCTCGGTAAACGAGCCATATTTTGAAGGGCATATGCCCGGTTATCCAATCATGCCCGGTGTTCTGTTGATCGAAAGTGCGGCGCAGCTTTGCTCGCTGGTTATCGAGCAGGATGGAAGGGACGAAGATAAGATATATGTACTGTTAAAGGTACGGGACTTTAAGTTCGTAAAAGCCGTCATTCCGGGAGAACGCTTGGAAATCAAGGTGGAATGCTTGCGGGCAAGCACCGGCTTGTATGAGTTTTCGGCACAGATATTGAGTGACGGAAAGTTGCGGGCAAAGGGTGAAATGCTGTTTACAGCAGTAGATAAGGAAAGCATTTATGCAGAAGAGATATAAGAGGTGACAGCATGAAGGTATTGATTTTGAATGGCAGTCCGAAGGGAGAAGCAAGCAATACCATGTGGCTGACGAATGCCTTTGTCGCTGGGTTTCCGGATACGATGGATATAGAGAAGATCCATTTAAGAGAGAAGGAACTGCACCCTTGTATGGGCTGCTTTTCCTGCTGGACGAAAACACCGGGGCATTGTGTGATCCAAGATGATATGCAGGAAATATACCGGAAAATATTGGAGGCTGATATTATAATAGAGAGCATTCCTCTTTATTTTGCTGGAATGCCGTCCCGAATGCGTATCCTGACAGAGCGCTGCCTCCTTTTTACCAAGCGGTATGAGGGAAGTCCGGAAGATACCTTTCATTCCATTTTGGAGATGGAAGAACACAGCTTAAGAAAAAAACGTCTGGTTATCATATCTTCCTGCGGTTATGTATCGATGGATACTATGTTTGAAGCTCTTACGAAGGAGTTTGACCTAATATGCGGGAACGGGAATTATACAAAGGTATTATGTGCACAGGGAGAATTGTTGCAGGCAGGAAATCGAACCCGTCAGGTGATACATTATCTGGAAGAAGTGAAAAAGGCGGGAGGAGAATTTTATGAAACCGGAAGTATCTCCGAAGAACGAATTCGGATTTTGAATACACCGATGGTTTCTCCGAGGACTTTTGAAGTATTGATTAAACGGTACTGGCGTGAGCGCATGGAATTGACAGAAACCAGCAGCGAAAATAAAAAGGAATGAAAAATATGAAAAAAAATGATATTGTCTTACAGGCAAAGATATTTAACTTAATTATTCATTCGTTTATGGCGGCGATTGGATTATTCTTATTGCTGTTTACGGGATTGAAACCGGTTCAGGAAGTAATCTTGATCAGTGTACTTTGTGTCATGGTAGGTGGTGCGAAGATACTTGGTTATTTTTCAAATGATTTATACCGGCTGGCGTTTCAGTTTGATTTTGCGTCCGGACTGTTTTTGATCAGCATAGGGATTTTATTTTGCATTTTTAGCTGGAAGGATCCTATGATCATTTCCAGATTGTTTGGGATTTATGTCTTATTTGACGGTCTGCTGAAGCTTCAGACTGCCATAGATGCGAAAAAATTCGGAATTCATAAGTGGCTGGTTATGCTGATTACTGCCGTATTAGTAGCAGGAGTAGGGATTTTGACGCTGGTTGCTCCGTATTCGGAGCTTTTGTCACAGTTTGTACTGCTTTCCGTTTCTTTGATGGCGGACGGATTTGTGAATATCTGGTTTACCGCCTATACGGTTCGGGTGCGGGCAAAAAAGAAGAATCTGGAAGAACGGTTTGGATTAAAGGATCTTACAGATAAGAAAGAAGAAAAGGAAACTGCTTGCGAACCGAAGGAAAAAAAGGTATGATTATCCTATCTGATAGTTTGTAACGGAAATCTAGGATTTGGCAGGAGGAGTAGGAAGATGTATAGTTTTGATGAGATCACAAAGGTGGATCCGGAAATCGGGGCTGCGATTCAAGATGAAGTAGGGAGACAGAACAGCCATATTGAGCTGATCGCTTCTGAAAATGTTGTCAGCAAGGCGGTAATGGCCGCTATGGGAAGCCCGCTGACAAACAAATATGCGGAAGGGTATCCGGCAAAACGGTATTATGGCGGCTGTGAATATGTAGATGTGGTGGAAAATCTTGCCATTGAGCGTGCAAAGAAGATTTTTGGCTGTGAATATGTGAACGTACAGCCGCATTCCGGTGCACAGGCAAATATGGCGGCATTTTTTGCCATTATGGAGCCGGGTGATACCTTTATGGGAATGAATCTGGCCCACGGCGGCCATTTGACCCATGGAAGCCCGGTCAATCTGTCCGGAAAGTATTTCCATGTAGTTCCTTATGGTGTGAATGATGATGGATTTATCGATTATGACGAGGTTTTGCGTATTGCGAAGGAATGCAAGCCAAAGCTGATCGTAGCAGGTGCCAGTGCATATGCGAGAGCCATTGATTTTAAGAAATTCCGGGAAATCGCAGATGAAGTAGGGGCTTATTTGATGGTAGATATGGCACATATCGCCGGTTTGGTTGCGGCAGGACTTCATATGAGCCCGATCCCGTATGCCCATGTGACCACGACCACGACTCATAAAACACTGCGGGGGCCAAGAGGTGGTATGATCTTATCCAGTCAAGCAGTCAATGAACAACTGAACTTCAATAAAGCGGTATTTCCGGGGATTCAGGGCGGTCCGTTGATGCATGTCATCGCTGCAAAAGCAGTTTGTTTTCAGGAATGCTTAACAGATGAATATAAAGAATATCAAAAACAGATCGTTAAAAATGCGGCGGTTCTTTGTCAGGCATTGCAGGAACGGGGCTTTCAGATCGTCTCCGGCGGTACGGATAATCATCTGATGCTGGTTGACCTTCAAAATCTGGGCCTGACCGGTAAGGAGGTAGAAAAGCTTCTGGATTCTGTTAATATTACCTGTAATAAGAATACTGTACCGAATGATCCGAAGTCTCCGTTTGTTACGTCCGGTATTCGGCTTGGTACTCCTGCCATTACCTCACGGGGGGCAGTAGAGTCAGATATGGTGATCATTGCAGATGCTATCCGGGCAGCAGTGATTGACCATGATAACGATAAGGCAATGAACCTGGTTCGGGATATTACGGACCGATACCCGTTGTATTAAGAGATTCTGTGATAACGGAGGTGATGGAATTGGATACCAAAGCGATGTTTAAACTGGGATATGGCCTGTATGTACTGACCGGCAGACAGGGTGAAAAAGACAATGGCTGCATTGTAAATACCGTTATGCAGGTAACGACCAGTCCCAATCGGATTGCGATTACGGTAAATAAGAGTAATTATACCCATGATATGATTCAGGAAACCGGAATCTTTAATGTGTCCGTTCTTACTACGGAAACTGATTTTGCGGTGTTTCAACGGTTTGGATTTCAGAGCGGTAGAGATTGTGACAAGTTTAACGGTTATACCGGTGTGAAACGGGCGGAAAATGGACTGCTTTATTGTACGGAGCATACCAATGCATATATTTCCGGACAGGTGATAAACACGATAGATCTCGGTACCCATACCATGTTTATTGCAGATGTAACGGCTTGTGAGATCTTAAGTCCGGAAACATCTGTCACATATGACTATTATCAAAAAAATATCAAACCGCAGCCAAAGAAAGAGGAAAAGGCTATAGTGGGATACCGCTGTACGATCTGCGGTTATATCTATGAGGGAGAAACGCTTCCGGAGGATTTTGTCTGCCCGCTTTGTAAGCATGGAGCAGAAGCCTTTGAACCGATACAATAGTTGTAATATGACATCGTGCGTGCAGAAATGGAGGAACAATGAAAGAGATTACGATTTCAGAACAGATTCGATATGTAGGAGTAGACGATAAGGAGTTGGATTTATTTGAAAGCCAGTATGTGATTCCAAACGGAATATCCTATAATTCGTATATTATCTTAGACGATAAGATTGCGATCATGGATACGGTAGACGCCAGAAAAACGGAAGAATGGCTGGAGAATGTTAAAAAGACATTAGGAAGCCGTACACCGGATTATTTGGTGATTTCCCATTTGGAACCAGATCATTCCGGCAGTATTCGTACTGTATTGGAATGTTATCCGGATATAAAACTGGTAGGCAATGCCAAAATCTTTTCTATGCTGCCGCAGTTTCTAAGGGCAGATCTGACAGGGCGGACTGTAACCGTTGCGGAAGGAGAAACCTTGCAGCTGGGGTCTCATTGCCTGCAATTTTTCATGGCACCTATGGTTCATTGGCCGGAGGTTATGGTAGAATATGAGCAGACGGAAAAGGTACTGTTTTCGGCAGATGCATTTGGCAAGTTCGGTGCATTAGATACGGACGAGGACTGGGCATGTGAGGCGAGACGGTATTATTTTAACATTGTTGGTAAATACGGTGGGCCTGCAGGTGCATTATTAAAAAAGGCAGCCGGACTGGATATTCAGATGATATGTCCATTGCATGGTCCCATTCTGAAAGATAATCTGGCATATTATATTGAAAAGTATCAAATCTGGACCAGCTATCAGCCGGAGGACGAGGGTATTTTGATCGCTTATGCCTCCATTCATGGAAATACAGCGCAGGCCGCCCGTAAGCTGGGTGAGATGCTGGAAGCAAAAGGGGCGAAAAAAGTCGTTGTCAGTGATCTGGCACGGGAGGACATGGCGGAAGTGATCGAAGATGCGTTCCGGTATGATAAGATGATTTTAGCATCGGCCAGTTACGACGCCGGTATTTTCCCCTGCATGGAGAGCTTTTTAAGCCATTTAAAGGCAAAGGCATATCAGAATCGAACGGTCGGCCTGTTGGAAAACGGTTCCTGGGCACCGTCTGCGGGACGGATAATGAAGGCGGCTATG
Organism: uncultured Lachnospiraceae bacterium; assembly: GCA_947589055.1. Taxonomy (GTDB): domain Bacteria; phylum Bacillota; class Clostridia; order Lachnospirales; family Lachnospiraceae; genus CAG-632. The sequence goes on from CANPZL010000024.1 coordinate 17,031, forward strand.
GCAGAATTAAAAAACATTACGGTAGTGGAACCTATGGTTACGATCACTTCTACTTTGAAGCCGGAGGACGAACCGAAGCTGGAAGCATTGGCGGAAGCAGTCTTAAAGGCATAATTATCAGAATAAAAAGAATAGAAAAGCAGGTATACCAATTACGATATACCTGCTTTTTTATGAAATAGGTGAAAGGATAAATCATTTCCGGCAAGGCGTACCTTGTCGGAAAAAACCGTTAATTCATATAGGTATGATGAAAATAGGGACTGTGAAAGGTTCCTGTATACACGCCTTGATAGACGGATTGAATGAGATCGAAAGCAACCGGTATCGCTTTTTCGTAGAGACGACGCAGTTCCCGGTCGCTATCTTTAAATTCGGGTTTTGGCTCCGGTGTGATGACCATACCGGCAATGCTGTCGTATTTTCCTACCAGTCGGAGAATGAAAAAAAGCAATTTTTTCAATAGGTTATCTTTCATTCGCAAGCCATCGTTACACCAGATCATCACTTTTAATGCCTCATAAACCTGTCTGGCGGTGATATGGGGATAGAATTGACTGGCTAGAAATGCATTTCGTTTAGAAGGTACAATAGAACCGGTAACAAGTGTATTGAGAGGAAGTCCATCTTCTACAATCAGCATTCGTTCAAACGCCCCCTCTATAGCACTATGGTTAAGACCCTGCTGCCGGACTAATGTTTCTACATACGGGTGGCAGGTAAAATCAAGGGTAAAATGGCAGGCAACACCAAACAGATACGCCAGAGATGCTCCTTTTTTTTCATGGTTCCGTATTGTTTCGATTCCTGACTGAAAAAAGGAACCGCCGGAGCGGTAATGTAGTTTTCTTCCAAATTGATTGACATGATTATAGTATACGGGGCGATAAAAAAACAGTATATCCGGCCCTTGCAGCCCAAGATTAAACACTTCCCGATAGGTATCGACCAGCAGCTGGAATTTGGGAGGCAGTGTTTTGTATACATCACAGCCAAAACGATAATGTGCATAAACAGACGGCATAAAAAATATTCCTTTCTCCAATCAAGATTTTGTATCTATTATGTGATTTATTGTAGGAAAGAATTCGGGATTTGTCAATTTTTCGTTTTGTTCAGATACAGGTAAGAATGAAAGGAAAGAAAATGAAGATAATGAAGTAGGAATAATGTCCAGCGCTTGCAAATCGGAGGCGTATAGTATACAATAATAAAGATATATAAAACAGAATAAGACAGAATTTGTTTTGCGGTATTTGGAGGTTTTATGTCAGTTCAGGATTATTTAGAAGCAATAAAAATCGGGCGTAAGGAATACCGAAATCGAATTAACAAGGGTGAATATCCCTACTTGCCCGTATTAGATGAGATATTATCGCAGGTTGAGATAGAATCGGAAGTGAATCTGGGGCTGGTTCAGGTTCCGTTAAAGCTAGTGGTTGGAACCAGTACAAGAGCAAGGACGAATGCGTTTGCCGGGAATTTTATGCCAATCTTGGATTGGGGGTCAGAATTCAGTGCAAAGTGGGCAGTTCTCAGTGACAGTCAGATGGAGGAAGGCATTCGGGAACCGATTCAGGCGTTTGAATATATGAACCGCTATTATGTAGTCGAAGGAAATAAGCGGGTCAGTGTACTGAAATACTTTGATGCAGTTACCGTTCCGGCTGTTGTGATCCGTAAGGTGCCAAAGCGGACGGAGGAGCTGGAGAATAAGATTTATTATGAATTCATGGATTTTAACCGGGTGTCCGGTATCAACAATATCTGGTTTTCAAAAGAAGGCAGCTTTCCTGCCTTGTTAAAGGCATTGGATCGTGATCCGGGGCATGACTGGACGGAAGATGAACGAAAGGATTTTTCTTCCTTGTATCTGGCATTTTCCACAGCCTATGGGCAGAAGGGTGGAAAAAAACTCCCCATCACAACGGGAGATGCGTTTCTTGCTTTTTTAACCGTATATGGGTATAAAGAGGCAAAGGAAATGTCAATGCTGGAAATGAGCAAGGGAGTCGAAAAGACATGGAAGGAATTCCGAATCCTAAGCAGTGATGAAAGCATTGAACTTCGTATGGATCCGATAGATGAGGGGAAGAAAAATATTCTGACCTATTTGCTGCCTGCCAATGCAAAGAAGCTGAAAGTTTCTTTTGTATATGACAAGGCGCCAAGCAATTCTTTCTGGAATTATGGGCATGAGCTGGGACGGAAATATATTCATGATACATTTTCGAATCAGATTGAGACAGAGGCGGTGGAGAACGTCGTGCCCGATGAAAATGCGGCGGCGGTTTTGGAGAATTTAATTGAAAATGGCAGTGAGATCATCTTTACGACTACAGCCAGATTATTACAGCCAAGCTTAAAGGCGGCAGTCAAGCATCCGGAGGCAAAGCTGTTAAATTGCTCCCTGTATACTACACATCAATATATCCGAACCTACTACGCCAGAATGTATGAGGGAAAATTCCTTACCGGGGTCATTGCAGGTTCTCTGACGGAAAATAATCGGATCGGGTATGTAGCAGATTATCCTATCTATGGAATCACAGCGAATATCAATGCGTTTGCATTGGGGGCGAAGTTTGTGAATCCACGGGCAAAGGTATATTTGGAATGGTCTACGCTGAAGAATCATGATATGTATAAAACTTTTTGGGAGCAGCAGGTATCCTATGTTTCCAATCAGGATATGATAACTCCGGAAAACGCATCCCGCCAGTTTGGATTGTACAATATCCGCAATGATAAGATCACGAATCTGGTCATGCCGGTCTGGAACTGGGGCGTATTTTATGAAAAACTGCTGCAAAGCATTATGAGCGGATCATGGAAAAAGGAGGATCACGAGGAAGGAAAGGCATTGAACTACTGGTGGGGAATGTCTGCCGGCGTCATTGATATTATCTGCTCGCAGAATCTGCCCGCTTCTACCAGACAACTGATACAGCTTCTTCGGCAGTTGATCTGTCGTGGGGAATTCGATCCCTTTTCCGGAGAGATCGTTGCGCAGGACGGAACCGTGAAGGGTAGGGAAGGAGAACGGATGTCTCCGGAGGAAGTCGTTACCATGGACTGGCTGGTAGAAAATGTGGTTGGATACATACCGGAGGTAGAAGAATTAGTAGAAGATGCAAAGTCCGTAGTGATGCTGCAAGGAGTTGCCAAAAGAAAAAAGGAAGAATAGTTTTCATGCGTATTTTAGTATTAGCCGATGAAGAAACCAAGTACTTATGGGATTATTTTGAACAGGAAAAGCTGGAGGGAATTGACCTGATCTTATCCTGTGGTGATTTGAATCCGGAATATCTGTCATTTTTAGCAACGTTTGCAAAAGTGCCGATTTTATATGTCCGGGGGAATCATGACGACATATATGAAACGAATCCACCGGATGGGTGTATCTGTATTGAAGATCGAATCTATACCTATCAGGGGGTTCGTATTCTAGGCTTGGGAGGCTCTATCCGCTATCGTGAAGGAAATAACCAGTATACGCAAAAGGAAATGTGGCGTCGTGTGCGTAGACTGTGGTGGAAGCTGAAACGAAAGAAGGGGATTGATATTTTACTGACGCATGCCCCCGCCTATCGGATCAATGATGGAGAAGATGGCCCCCACGAAGGTTTTGAGGCGTTTGTATACCTGTTGGAGACCTATCGGCCGAAATGTTTTATCCACGGGCATGAGCATTTGACCTATTCCCGTTCCCACAAACGGGAAAGTATGTATCTGGATACCCGGATTATCAACGGATATGAAAAGTATGTGTTTGATTTTTGATTTTTGGAAATTGAAACTATCAACGAAGGAAAGCTATCGAAGCAGCCCGCTTACCGGGAGGCAGTCATGATCAGGAAAGAAACAGATAAAGGAGAATATTATGAAAGAGCTTGGAAACGAGATTATCAATCCTGCTTTGATGCTGGCTGTCAGCAGAATGAAGGAAAATAATAATTTACATACACAAAATAAGCTGGCAGAGGAGGCATTAAGGGCCAAGTTTTTGGTGCCATGTAAGGTACAGATGAAGCCGGGAACGGAACAGGAGGCAAACCGGACACCCAAAAACACTTCCGTACAATTTAATCTTCTGAAGACAACGGAAGGAGATATATACTTTATGGCATTCTCCGATATGGGGGAATTAAAGAAATGGCAGGACATAGAAAATCAGAATGTAATGGTAATGGGATTTGATGATCTTGCGGGACTGGTATTAAATGAAAACAGCAATGCAAAGGGATTTGTATTAAATCCGGCTACCAGCAATGTTGTATTTCAAAAGCAGTTGATTTCCAATATCATTATAAACCGTGACCGGGCGGCTCAAAAGGAAAAGGATAAGGAGCTTACACCGGAGGAACACAAAGAAGAACAAAAAGAGGATGAAAAACAAGAATGAAGCTGACAATGCTTGGAACTGGTAATGCCACTGTAACGGAATGCTTTAATACCTGCTTTGTGTTGTCAAACGAAGAGGGTCAGCATTTTTTGGTGGATACCGGTGGCGGCAACCGCATATTGAAGGCATTACAGGATTGTAATATTTCGCTGGAAGGGATTCATGATATTTTTATCACCCATGAACATCTGGATCATTTACTGGGGATTTTGTGGCTGATACGGATGATTGGAACGAAGATGAATCAAGGGGCTTATCAGGGCGCCTTGAGCATTTATTGTCATAGTGAACTGATTGAAACTATATGTACCATGGCAGAATTGACCATTCAGCAAAAGGTATGCAGGCATATCGGACGGGATATTTTATTTGTTGCCATTTCAGATGGAGAGCAGATGAAGATACTGGACAACGACGTTACGTTCTTTGATATTGGTTCTACAAAAGCGAAGCAATTCGGGTTTACACTGATAACCAAAGACGGTATTAAACTGACCTGTCTGGGAGACGAACCATATAATCCTGTGAATGAAAAATACGTTCAGGGAAGTGACTGGCTCATGCATGAGGCGTTTTGCCTTTATAGAGAAGCGGAGCAGTTCCGCCCCTATGAAAAGCATCACAGTACGGTGAAGGAAGCCTGTGAAACTGCAAGTGCATTGGGGGTAGAGCATTTGATCCTGTACCATACAGAGGAAACACATCGATCAGAGAGAAAAGAATTATATACTGCGGAGGGCAGACAGTATTATTCCGGAAAGCTGTATGTGCCGGAGGATATGGAATGTTTTGAGATTCAAAGAACCCTGCGGTTCGTAAGCACATAAAACAGAAAAGTCCGATTTGGAAAAGGGAGGTTATCATGAGTAAGGTAATTAAAAAATGTCTGGCGTGTGGCACGTTAAATCAATACGAAGCAAAAGTATGTAAAAGCTGTGAGTGTGTACTGCTGGCGGATGTGGATCAGGAGGATGAGATTTTATCCATTGACCCTATGGAGGCAGCATTGGACGATGCCGTTTCCTCTGCCGATCAGGAGGATGAAATGGTAGCGCAGATCTTGCGGGAACAGGCAGAAAATGCAAAAAAGATCGTTGCGAAAGAAATTGAGAAGGAAGAGCGGAAGAAGAAGCAGGAATCGGGTTCCGGATTTGGACTGCCGGAAGGAGAAGGAAAAGGTTCCTTTAGCTTTTCTATAGGAGGACAGGGAAAACCGCAGAAAGAGAAATGGCAGGAAACAGGAAAAGATACCGACAGCAGAAGCAGTACAACCGGAAGCTTTGGTTTTAAGATCAGTGGAGCGGAATATACGGTAAAGGATGAAGCAGCACCGGGGCAGGTGCATCTTGGAGGCGGTTCTTTGCGTATGCAGGCCATTCGTCAGAGCCAGTCGAAAGGCAATCCGGAAACAAAGTAATAATATGCCAAAAAAATTGACGGATTCTAATTAAAGTGGAAGAAAGAAGTGACAGAAATGAAGATTGGCAGAAATGATGCCTGTTGGTGTGGAAGCGGTAGAAAATATAAGGCTTGCCATATGCATATGGATGAACAGATAGAAGCCTTTCGTTTGAAGGGGGCCAAAGTACCGACCCATAGAATGATTAAGACGAAAGAGCAGATTGACGGTGTGCGGAAGGCCGGCGAAATGAATACGAAGGTACTGGATTATATTGAACCCTACGTAAAGGAAGGAATCTCCACCGGAGAGCTGGATCGTCTGGTACATGAATACACCATAAAGCTTGGTTGTATTCCGGCCTGTCTGAATTATAAAGGGTATCCCAAGAGTGTCTGCACATCGATCGATGAAGTGGTTTGTCACGGGATTCCGGATGATCAACGGATTTTGAAGCAGGGGGAGATTATCAATGTTGATTGTACGACCATTTGTAACGGATACTTTGGTGATGCTTCCAGAATGTATTGTATCGGCGACGTATCGCCGGAAAAGATGCGGCTGGTACAGGTAACGAAGGAATGTTTAAACATTGGTTATGAAACTGCAAAGCCTTGGACATTCTTAGGTGATGTAGGCGTAGCGGTAAATCGTCATGCAATGGAAAATGGATATAGTGTAGTACGGAAAATCGGCGGACATGGAGTTGGAGTTGCATTTCATGAGGATCCGTGGGTCAGCCATATCGGGACGCCCGGAGGTGACTATCTGCTGGTTCCCGGCATGATCTTTACGATCGAACCAATGGTAAATATGGGAAAAGCTGATGTGTGGCAGGACGAAACGGACGGGTGGACGGTTCGGACAGAGGACGGAAGTCCTTCCGCTCAGTGGGAATATACCATTCTGATAACAGAAACGGGGGCAGAAATACTGTCTCGATAGCAGGAGGGCAAAAGATGAAGCTATTTCAGGGAATGCGGGGAAGTATGTTGATCTTTTCTATCATATATGTGTTGATCGGATTGATCTTACTGGTGGTATCGGATGCCAGTCTGTTTGTGATCAGCAATGTGTTTGCTATATTGATGATTCTGACAGGCCTGATCTTAGTGATGTATTATATCGGACGGGAGATAACGCCGGAAAATGAAAGCTATGATCTGGTAGCAGGGATCGTTGCAGGAGCTGCCGGTATTTATCTTCTTGTCAATGGAAAACATATCTATCCGTTGATTCCGGCTGTATTTGGTCTGCTGGTTTTATTAAGCGGCGTTATTACGTTCCAGAATGCTTTGGATATGCGCCGGTTGAAACAGATTTTTTGGGCGCCGGCATTTCTAATCTCGCTTATCAGTATGGCGCTTGGCTTTTTGATCTTATACTTTCCCTTTGAAAAGACAAGTAATCAGTTACGGGTTATCGGTGTTTCTATGCTGATAAGCGGAGGGATTGATGTCGTGACTGCTTTCTGGCAGGCGATTCGTCTGCATGGCATAGATGCTGTTATGAATGAAATGCGTTCCGTTGCAGGCAAGGTAAAGGAAGAAGTGACAGAGACTGCCAGCCAAGTGAAAAAAGAAGTTGCAACAGTGCGAGAGAACCAGTATAATAAGGCATTGGAAAAAAGGAAAGGAAACGGTGAGAAAATGGAAGTGATGTATTCGAGTACCAGAAATGCGGCAGAGACGGTTACCGCTTCTCAAGCAATCTTAAAAGGATTGGCAGAAAATGGCGGACTGTTTGTGCCAAATACGATCCCGGCTTTAGAGGTTCCCTTTGAGGAACTGGCAAAAATGTCATATCAGGAAGTTGCATATGAAGTTATGCGCCGAATGCTCACCGATTTTACAGAGGAAGAATTAAAGCATTGTATAAGCAGTGCGTATGATTCCAAGTTTGATACACCGGAAATCGCTCCGTTAAAAAAGGCACATGGTGCGGCATATCTGGAGTTGTTTCACGGATCGACGATCGCATTTAAGGATATGGCGCTTTCCATACTGCCATATTTATTGACAACCTCGGCGAAAAAAAATCATGTCAAGAATGATATTGTTATCTTAACCGCTACTTCCGGTGATACAGGAAAGGCGGCATTGGCAGGCTTTGCAGACGTTCCCGGAACGAAGATTATCGTATTTTATCCGAAAAACGGTGTCAGCCCAATTCAGGAAAAACAGATGATCACACAAAAGGGAGAGAATACCGCAGTAGTAGGAATCATCGGTAACTTTGATGATGCGCAGACTGGCGTAAAGAATATGTTTAATGATAAGGCATTAGAAGAGGAGATGGAGAAAGCAAATCTTCAGTTTTCTTCTGCAAATTCCATCAATATTGGCCGCCTTGTTCCGCAGATGGTTTATTATGTGTATGCGTACAGCCGCTTGGTGGCTGATGGAACCATTCAGGCGGGAGATTCCATCAATGTAGTAGTGCCTACCGGGAATTTTGGCAATATCCTAGCGGCATATTATGCAAAAGAAATGGGACTTCCCATTGCGAAATTTATCTGTGCCTCCAATGAAAATAAGGTGTTGTATGATTTCTTCAGCACCGGAGAGTATGATAAAAACCGGGAATTTATTTTAACATCTTCGCCTTCTATGGATATTTTAATCTCCAGCAATTTGGAACGGTTGATATATAAGATTGCAGGAAATGATCCCCAAAAGAATTCAGAACTTATGCAGGCGTTAAGCGAAGATGGAAAATATAAGATCACACCAGATATGAAGGCAAAGCTGGCGGAATTCTTTGGAGGATATGCTACGGAAGCGGAGACCGCAGAAGAAATTAAAAAGATATACGAAGAAGATAGCTATATCATAGATACCCATACCGCAGTGGCGGCAGCAGTATATGACAAGTATATTGCTGAAACAGGCGATATGACGCCTACCGTGATCGCTTCTACGGCCAGTCCGTATAAGTTTACCAGAAGCGTGATGAATGCGATCGACAGTACCTATGACAGCAAGACGGATTTTCAACTGATTGACGAGTTGAACCGGCTTTCCGGTGTTGCGATCCCGCAGGCGATCGAGGATATTCGCTCTGCACCGGTGGTTCATGACCGTGTATGTGATAAGACGGAAATGGAAGCGGTCGTAAAGGATATATTAAAGCTAAATTAAGGATCAGACAGTTCATTCGTACCCTCCTGTCTATAAACAAAACCGGGACCAGATAACAGGCAATCAGGCATATGGTTTGGTCCATATGCCTTGTTTTATCTTAAAAAAGGAGTAAGAAATGTATACGATCGAAACACAAACCAGCTTTGACAGCGCACATTTTCTGGCGGAATATCAGGGGAAATGTGGCAATATTCACGGACACCGCTGGACGGTAAAGGTGGTTGCCAAAGGTGAGGCTTTGGCACAGGAGCAGTCGCAGACAAGAGGGATGCTGATGGATTTTTCTCAGTTGAAGGAGGATTTACAAAAGCTCGGCACATCTCTTGACCATGTATTGATTATAGAAAAAGGCACAATGAAAGAAGATACCTTATACTGCTTAAAGAGGGACGGCTTTGCCATTGCGGAAATGGAGTTTCGACCGACTGCGGAGAATTTTGCAAAATATTTTTACGACGGACTGCGTAAGCGGGGATATTCCTTAAAGTCTGTAGTAGTTTATGAAACGCCCAATAACTGCGCTTCCTTTGAGAAAGAAGAGGAGTAGGATATGGAATACAAGGTTGCAGAAACATTTGTCAGCATTAACGGGGAAGGGCAGCGGGCAGGGGAATTAGCAGTTTTTATCCGGTTTGCCGGCTGTAATTTAAATTGCAATTACTGTGATACCGCTTGGGCAAATCAAAAGGATACCGATTACCGGATCATGACGGAGACGGATATTCTGAATTATATTCTAAGCACCGGTGTATGGAATGTTACCCTGACCGGAGGGGAACCCCTGCTTCAGCCGGGAATAAAACTCCTGCTTGATAAACTGGGGAGCAGGCCGGAACTTAGGATAGAGATTGAAACGAACGGAAGCGTTTTGATCGCACCGTTTATCAATGGCGAACACCGACCGGTATTCACATTGGATTATAAACTGCCGGGCAGCGGAATGGAAGCCGGTATGAGGACGGAAAATTATGCTTGGCTGGAACGGGAAGATACTGTGAAATTCGTAATCTCTGACCAAAAGGACCTAGACCGGGCGAGGCAGGTGATGGAAGAATATAATCTGCAAGGTCGGTGCGGACTGTATTTCAGTCCGGTATTCGGGCGAATCGAACCAAAGGCACTGGTTGAGGATATGATAGAACATAAGCTGAATCAGGTGCATATGCAGTTGCAGCTGCATAAGTTTATCTGGCCGCCAGAACAGCGTGGAGTATAGGAGGAAAGGATATGTCAATTGATAAAAAAGCAATCGAAGAGCATATACGAGGAATCTTAGTGGCATTAGGAGAGGATCCGGATCGGGAAGGGTTAAAGGAAACGCCGGAACGGGTCGCCAGAATGTATGAGGAAGTATTTGAAGGCATGAACTATACCAATCAGGAGATTGCCGGAATGTATGGAAAAACCTTTGAGGCGCCGGGAACCCGAAAGGACATGGTAGTGGTAAAGGATATAGAAGCATTTAGCTATTGTGAGCATCACATGGCACTGATGTATGATATGCGGGTCAGTGTTGCATATCTGCCAAAGGAACGGGTGCTGGGTTTAAGTAAGATCGCCCGGATTGTAGATATGGCGGCAAAGCGGCTTCAGCTTCAGGAACGTATCGGCTCTGATATAGCGGAGATTATCCAGTTGGCAACCGGTTCGGAAGATGTTGCGGTATGCATTCATGCCTGCCACAGTTGTATGACAGCCAGAGGAATCCGAAAGCCCTCTGCCCAGACTGCTACGGTAACTCTACGAGGACGGTTTGAAACAGATTCCCAGCTACAGAACCAGTTCCTGAATTTATAAAAATGGTTTTATAAAATGACTCCATCAGTCTGCAAAAACGGAAAGGAGAAAAACATGAAGGATAAAGAAAAGGCTGTTGTGATTTTCAGCGGAGGACAGGACAGTACCACTTGTTTATTCTGGGCAAAAAAACGGTATCCGGAGGTGATTGCCCTTTCCTTTGATTATGGGCAGCGGCATCGAAAAGAACTGGATTGCGCAAGGGCGATAACAAAGGAATACGGATTTGAACATCATATACTGGACCTGCGGCTGTTAAATGAGCTTGCCCCGAATTCTCTGACCCGACCGGAGATTGCCGTAGATACGGACGCACCGGAAACGGGAACGCCCAATAGCTTTGTCGACGGGAGAAATATGGTATTTTTAACTTATGGTGCGATTTTTGCAAAGCAAAGAGGGATCACGGATTTGGTAACCGGGGTGTCCCAAAGTGATTTCAGCGGGTATCCGGACTGCCGGGACGTGTTTATCAAGTCCTTAAATGCCACACTGAATCTGGCGATGGATTATGAATTCGATATTCATACGCCTTTGATGTGGCTGGATAAAGAGGAAACATGGGCGTTAGCAGATGAATTGGGAGTTCTTGAGGTGATTCGGGATAAAACACTGACCTGTTACAACGGAATTCCGGGAGCCGGCTGTGGGAATTGTCCTGCCTGTAAGCTGAGAAAGAGAGGGTATGAAAGGTATAAGGAGAGAATTTCGTATGGGAATCAGTGAATAAATGCTTGGAAAAGGTAATTGGCTGTAAAGATACAGTAAAGAAATAGTTAGAAATGGAGAGGTGATATAGATGAAATTTAGTGTAATAATGACAGTTTATAATGGAGAAAAATATATTTCAGAAGCGTTGGAAAGTGTTTTAGAACAGACAGAAAAGGATTTTGAAATTATCGTTGTCAATGATGGTTCTACAGATAGAACAGCTCAGATACTGGTTCAATATTTAAATAATCCAGTAATTACGATATATAATAGAGAAAATGCCGGCCCGGGAAGTGCTAGGAATTTTGCTATGAGTGTGGCAAAGGGAGATTATTTTGCTTTTATCGATGCAGATGATGTTTATTTACCGGAACACCTGAGTATATGTAGAGAGGCGTTAGACAGTCATCCGGAAGTTTCCTTAATATACGGGAATTATTATGTATCAGATGCCCAATTAAAGCATTTAAAGGAAGTTCCGTCGTCTCCCATGAGTACAAATAATCTACGTGCTTATTTATTATTTCGCAGTGATATTATAAATTATTCATTTCGGCGAGAATGTTATGATGCGGGGTATCGCTTTAAAGAAGATATTCGACATAACGAAGATTATTATCTTTTCTTGCAGCTTGTAAAAACATATTCTTTTTATTATGTATCTACACCCACATATATTTATCGCCGACACGGTAATAATTTGACTAATGACACTGCTACCATGCATTTGAGAACAAAGGAAATAGTCTCAAGTTATTCGCAATCGGAATTAGAGAGAATTATCGCAGCTGCTGATTTTACAGATGCAGAAAAAATTAGATTAAAAGGAAAGATATACTTACGAATAGATAATTTTACATCCGCCTTAAGTGCATTTATGGAATGTGAGCAAAAATATCAGGAGTGGCAGGATGCATTTTATATCGGAAATATTTTGTATATACAAAAAAAATACGAAAATGCACTTGGATACTATATAAAAGCCTTAGAAAGAACAAACAGCCGGGCTGAAGTATTTAATAATTTGGGATGTACATATGTTTGCATGGGGGGGGGGGTAGAAAATAGTGACTTAAAAGCATTACAGATGTTTCAAAAGGCACTTAAGATATTCCCAGAATATATGGATGCTAGGCGGAATATGTTGTTACTTCAAAATAATGAAAAAGAAAATGATAATTATTGTTTTACGGTATTTGAATTACGATACATATCCGTAAATTGATTTGGAATAAAGACATGAAAAACAGGATTTCTTGTAGATATTGAAAGCGATATAGGTAAAGGAAACTTACTTTTATGATGCAGAAATAAATATCTTATGTTATAATATATAAATGTCAAGGCATAGTATACGTCAGCGGTTAATAGTGCTTGCATGTAAAAGAAATGCCTTTTCGGAATTCGTTAGCTATAGATTCGAAATAACAGGCGATAATATGAAAACCATCAATGAACATATCAAAACCCGGAATTTCAAAAGCATATATCTGTTATACGGGGAAGAGGCTTATTTACGGAATCAGTACCGGGATAAGCTGGTGACAGCATTGTGTCCTGATGGCGATGAGATGAACCGAACCCGTTTTGAAGGAAAAGGAATATCGACAGATGAAGTTATAAGCCTTGCAGAAACCCTTCCGTTTTTTGCAGAAAGAAGAGTGATCATTATTGAAGACAGCGGCTGGTTTAAAAGCGGAAATCAGGAAATGGAAGCGTTTTTAGATAACATTCCCGATACCACTGTCTTTCTTTTTGTGGAGGAGCAGGTAGATGAGCGTATAAGACTGTTTAAAACAGTAAAAAACTCAGGATATGCCGCAAATATGAAGAAGCCCTCTGACAGTGAGCTGATAAAATGGATTGGCGTGCAATGCAGGAAGGAAGGAAAGAAAATGGAAGAGGCGGCAGCCCGTTTTCTGGTGGAGCAGGCTGGTACGAACATGCATTTGCTGCAAATGGAACTGGAAAAGATTTTTTCCTATACGATGGAACGAGACAGTATTACATTAGATGATGTACTGCTGATGTGCAGCAATCAGGTGGAAAATCAAATCTATAAAATGCTGGATGCTATTGGGAATCGGGATAGAGAACGGGCATTATCCCTGTATCATGACCTGTTGGCCCTGCGGGAGCCTGCAATGTCGATTTTGTCTAAGCTGACATGGAGGATCCATACGTTGCTTCAGGTCAGTGAAATGACCAGTTTGCATATGGCAGGCGCAGATATTGCGGCAAAAGCGGGCCTGCGTCCTTTTGCGGTGAAGTTATATCAGGGCCAGATTCGTTTGTTTTCCCGTAATCAGTTGTTGGAAATGTTGGAAGCCTGTCAGGAGACGGAGGCAGGGATCAAACGGGGAATCTATCAGGATGTGATAGGTCTGGAGCTTTTGATTGTAGAATTTTCATCTAAGCCGAAGCAGTAGACAGGATACGTTAAAGGTTGGGCATAAAAAGAGCTTATGCAGATAAAGAATAAGAATTCACATGGAGGTAGGAAATGGGCGGTTTTTTTGGCGTAGCAGCAAAAGAGGATTGTGTGTTTGATTTGTTCTTTGGAACGGATTATCATTCCCATCTTGGCACCAGACGTGCCGGAATGGCTGTGTATGGGAAGGATGGCTTTGAAAAGTCCATACATAAGATTGAGAATGCACCGTTTCGGACAAAGTTTGAGAAAGAAGCAAATTCCATGAAAGGATATTTGGGAATCGGCTGCATATCCGATTTTGAAGCACAGCCGATCTTGGTGCGTTCCCATCATGGCTCCTTTGCGATCACGACCATCGGAAAAATAAACAATTCCCAAGAAATCATTCAAATGATCCTGAAAAATAATACGCATTTTTTTGAAATGAGTAATGGTGAAATCAATGCCACAGAGCTTGTAGCAGCAATCATAAACCAGAAGGAGAATTTTATCGAGGGAATCCGATATGCGCAGGAATTGATAGAAGGCTCCATGTCCATGCTGCTTTTAACACCTAGAGGAATCTATTGCGCCAGAGATAAATTCGGAAGAACCCCTATTTCCATTGGCAAAAAGGAGGACGCTTATTGCGCTGCCTTTGAAAGTTTTTCTTATTTGAATCTTGGATATACCATGGAACGGGAGCTGGGGCCGGGAGAAATCGTGGTGATGGATGCCAACGGTGTTAAAACACTAGTGGCACCGGGAAAGGATATGAAGATCTGCGCCTTTTTATGGATTTATTATGGGTATCCGCCTTCTGTTTATGAAGGTGTCAGTGTAGAAGAGATGCGTTACCGATGCGGTAAGCTGCTGGCAAGAAGAGATCATGTGACACCGGATATTGTGGCAGGCGTACCGGATTCCGGAACTGCCCATGCAATCGGTTATGCCAATGAATCCGGTGTACCGTTTTCCCGCCCGTTTATCAAATATACCCCTACATGGCCCCGCTCTTTTATGCCGACGATGCAGAGTAAACGGGATTTGATCGCTAAGATGAAGCTGATTCCGGTGGAGCAGTTGATAAAAGGAAAGCGTCTGCTGCTGATTGATGATTCCATTGTACGGGGAACCCAGTTACGGGAAACCACAGAATTTTTATATGAAAGCGGTGCGAAAGAAGTCCATATCCGTCCGGCCTGTCCGCCCTTGATTTTTGGCTGTAAATATCTGAATTTTTCCCGTTCAAAGACGGAAATGGAATTGATTACACGGGTGGTGATCCATGAGCTGGAAGGTGGGGAAGTAACGGACGACGTATTGCGGGAATATGCAGATTACACCTCAGACAAATATGAAAAAATGATAGAATGTATCTGTAAGAAGCTGAATTTTACTTCTTTACGGTTCCATCGGCTGGATGATATGATAGAAGCGGTAGGAATCGAACCGGATAAGCTTTGTACCTACTGCTGGAGCGGAAGGGAATAGAAAACACATATTTTCTTGTAAAATTTGTGAAAATTGTATATTATAAAATAGTTAGATATAATAGTCTACGTATAATGTGAAATTTGTATGGAAATAGGGAGAAGGAAATGAAACAATTTCAAATTGCTTTTACGGATCACGCGACATTATATAAAAAGCTAGATGAAATCAATCAATGGTGCAAGACGCACCCTGCATATACAAAAATTATCAGAATTTATTCCGAAGATATGGAAATGGAACATATCCGGCAAATCTGTGACAGTCTGGATGAGAAAATGCCAGATGCCTTATATCTGGGCTGTACGTCAAATGCGAACATATTGGACGGGGCATTGGAAAGTGCCAAGATCATACTGACCTGTACGGTATTTGAATATGAAACGACACAGGCAAGGCTCCTACAGTTTCCGTTTTTGGAAGAAACTGTAAAAGAGGACGTTGAAAAACTTCGCAGCTTTTGCCTGGAGAATCCGTGGGTAAATGCTGTTGAAATGCATGCAACGATCATGGATATGTCCATGAAGGAATTTTGTGACGAGATGACAAAACTCCCAAGACAGATACAGGTGTTTGGCGGAGGGGCGTTTAATCCAAATATGGACGACGATACTGCTGCCGTATTTTCCAAAGGCAACGGTTTTTTGGAGCATGGAATCGTATTTCTCCTTTTAGGCGGTGAAGATTTCCATGCATATAGTACCTTTATTTCCGGCTGGAAGCCGTTAAAACGAAGATTCCGTGTAACAAAGGCGGACAGGGAGATCCTTTATGAACTGGACGGAAAACCGGCTTTTGAAGTCTATCAGAAGTTCTTAAATATCAGTAAAAATGATAAATTTTTCTCAAATACCTTGGAGTTCCCCTTATTCGTAGAGCATGATGATGTCGATATATTACGATGTCCGCTTGCGGTAAATGAAGATGATTCGTTGGTGATGTCCTCGGATATGCAGGAGGATACGATTGTCCGGCTTGCGTATGGCGACCCGGATACCATTCTTTCCAGTATTCGTCGGGACGGTCAACAAATTGCAAATTTCCGTCCGGAGGTGATCCAGACGTTTTCCTGTGCAGCAAGGAGGGCTTTTTGGGGAGATGAAAATATCAGTGATGAGACTTTCCCCTTCCGTGGTGTTGCACCAACGACGGGATTTTATACGCATGGTGAATTTCTGCGTATAAATGGCGATATGCTGAATTTCAATGTCACCCTTGTCATTGCCGCTATGCGGGAGGGAGAACCTAAGAAAGAAGAGATTGTAAGCATCTATGATACGCAGCTGGATAATGTGGAAAAGATACCGATTATAAGGCGGTTTGTTTCCTTTATCGAAGCATCGACGGCGGAGCTTGAGGAAATCAATATGAAGCTTGCTATCACCTCTATTACAGATGGCCTGACTAGGTTGTATAACCGGGCGGAGATTGAAAGAAGGATCCGCAGTGCGATTGAAAAGCGGGAAAATAACATAATCAAAAATGATATTTCGCTGATTATGCTGGACATTGATAATTTTAAGAAAGTAAATGATATATACGGCCATAAGGAAGGGGACCATGTGATTCAAGCACTTTCGGATGTTCTTAGAAACGAAACCATTGGAACCCACTCCTGCTTTATCGGAAGATGGGGCGGTGAAGAATTCATGGTATTGTTAGCAGAGAATAATGTAGAGGAAGCAGTCCAACTGGCAGAAAAGATTCGTCTGGCATTTGCAGCAGTTTCCTATGAGATTGCCGGACCGCAGACGGTCAGCATCGGCGTCACACAGTTGAAGGAAAACGAGGATGCCGATACGATTTATACCAGAGTGGATAAAGCATTATATACTGCGAAAGCAAATGGAAAGAATCAGGTTGTCCGGATGGATTGAGAGCAAACAGGCATAAGAAATGGGGACACATTCCGCTATGGAATATGTCCCCATTTCTTTGTCGTTTTACCTGTCTAATACGATACGGATGGACTAGGCCATTTTATTTACAGCAGCAGCCATTCGAGATACTTTTCTGGATACCGTGTTTTTATGGTATACACCCTTTGAGCAAGCTTTGCTCATTTCAGAAGTAGCAGCCTTTAAAAGTTCCTTTGCTGTCTCCTTATCACCGGAAGCTATGGCAGCCTCAAGCTTCTTGATGATAGTTTTTACTTTGGACTTAATCATTTTGTTTCTTAATGTTTTGGTCTCGATAACCTTGATTCGCTTCTTTGCAGATTTGATATTTGCCAAATCCTACACCTCCATATTTTTATTCATCGATCAATAATTTATACTGTTGGCGTCTGCCTCAAAACCGGACACGGACAATCTGATGCAAACATACTATTACATAATAAACATGGTTGGCACGTTTGTCAATCTTTTTTTGATGATTCCCCCTGATGGGAAGAAATTTAATGTGAATTTTATTGTAAACACGAGTGCTTTTAGGTATAATTAGAGTATAGCAGGGGTAATCTATATTATCTACTGTCACAGATTTTAAGAAACCGAGGTGATAAGGTGTCGGACAATACAAAGCAGGCACAGGAAGTTAAGGCAAAACGTACTGCAAAGAACAGTGTGTTCCTTGACCTTTTCCAAGATAAAAAGAACTTGCTGAAATTGTATAAAACATTACACCCAGAGGATACGGACGCAACAGAGGACACGCTGGATATTGTAACGATAGACAATGTTTTGACAGATAATCTCTA
>CANPZL010000025.1 GCA_947589055.1 uncultured Lachnospiraceae bacterium
CCGTTATACCGACTTCATCTTTTAAATAATCACACCCGCTTTTACTATGTTTTCTCCCGTCACCAGTGCGATAGATTACTTTACCTACATCATGCAGTAATCCTCCAATAGCGACTTTTACTTCCTGTTCTGTCATTTTATCACCTTCTTTTTTCGTTCTGTAACATGAATACTTCCCATTCCCATTGCTGTTTTAATCCCAACACCTGAAAAATTACCAAACTGAAATAATAGATTTGCAAAATTGATCATTGTCTGCGAGCCATGTATTTTTATATTAAGCACCCCGATAAATGCCGGTATACGCACACCCTCCAGACTGAACGTTACACTTTTCAAATTATAAGCGGTTACCTCAGTACTGGCTGTTAATTGTTCCAAAGTCTCATCACTGAACATACTTTCTTTTTGGGAAACACTATCAAATTTCCGCATCAGACTTTGATAGATATTAAACATCTCCGGATAAAAGCTATATTTTCCGTTCTTTTTAAATGCAGTAGGGGATAAAAATTCAATCGTAAATGACCGGCTTGCCGTATCAGAATAAAAATTCTGAAATAACCTTTGAATTGGAAGCTCTGCTAATTCTTTCCCTATTATCTTGATATTCTTTTTCTCATGCTCTAAATAGAATTCCTGAAAGGTGTCTGCCAATAACGGTTGCACGATATTTTGACGGGCCTCTGCTGAAAGTGTACGTATATACCAAACTACCTTTTTTTGTTCTTCAATCCGGATACATTGACTATACGGTTTTAATCCCTGCATATGCAGTTTTTCTGCATATGTCGGGTCAATCTGTTCCATAAGGACTCCCTGCAGCAAAGACGCCTTATTAAAATTAAAATCACATGCGTTCTCATAATCCAAAAACAACTTCAACTCTATCAACACATCAGAATCCATACCGAATACTCTCCCATATCTTCTTACACGTCTCTATTTCTTCCAACAACATTCTATCATAATCGACAAGTTCCTTCAATGTTTTCATTTCCGACTAAGATTCCTTTTCAAACAAAATAAAAGCCCCAACCCAACAGCTCTTACGTCTGTCAAACCAGGACCTTTTCGTGCGCCTCCGGGGGCTCGAACCCCGCACACCCTGATTAAGAGTCAGGTGCTCTACCAAATGAGCTAGAAGCGCTTATTCAATTATGCGTACCAGTTACTTAGAACGCAAGACTGATTATAAACCACCGAATATCAAAATGCAAGCACTTTTTTCGATATTTTATATTATTTGGTAAATTCCATAAAATATTCTATCTTTTTTTCTTACCTATTTTGCTTCGCAGTCAACCGGCAAATCGGTTTTCCCTCCCCTACAAATTTCGCCTCATATTCCGTCATAATATTTCCCTTTACATACGCACTATTATGCAGGTCATAGGTATAGTCCACCAGCTCCCAGCCTGCTTCCGGTATCTGCTCCAGTGAAAAATCAAATAATTCTCGATTGTCCGTTTTGAAGATCACCAATCCGTCCTCTGTCAGAATCTTCGTGTACCGGTTCAAAAACTCCTTCGAGGTCAGCCTCCGTTTTGCATGCCGGTCCTTCGGCCACGGATCCGAAAAGTTCAAATAGATTCGTCCAACTTCTCCCGGTGCGAATACTTCATCTATATATTCCGCCTCCATTCGGATAAAGTACAAATTCGGAAGCTCTAATTCTTCCTGTTTTTCAATTGCCCGAATCAGTACGCTGGAATATTTTTCAATCCCAATATAATTAGTATACGGATTTGCCTGCGCCATTGTTGTCAGAAAAGCGCCCTTTCCCATACCGATTTCTATATGGATACGATTGCCATTGCCGAACACTTCCTTCCAACGTCCCTTCTTTTCCGTCTCATTCTTAATCACATACCTGCTTGCCGCTATAACTTCTCTTGAACCTTTTACATTTCTTAACCGCATTGCTCTTTCCTCTGTTTTCTTAACCGTTTTGGCTGACTGCTGTTTATTCTAACATAGAATTCCCATTTACAAAAGGGTTTGGATTGACTAATTTATCCATCTATAATAAAATGATATTTAAGTTTTACTATGCATTTGGGAGGCTTATTTTGAATAAATTATTATATAAATTAGGTGCCGTTTTTGTATGCGGTATCCTATCCCTTTCTTTCATGATCGGCACAAGCTCTATAACCGCTTTCTGTACCGAACCAACGGAAGCCGCATCCGACCAGACAGAAGCGGCATCTACGGAGGTTCCTGCCGACATCAGTGATCCTTCAGCACCCTCTATCGTTGCGAACTCTGCGATCGTCATGGATGCCCGAACCGGTATTATACTGTATGGAAAAAACGAACATAGACACTGCTACCCTGCCAGTATTACTAAGGTCATGACCTGTTTAGTCGCTATGGAACAGGTCGACCTAACCGATATTATCACCTTTTCAGAAGATGCCATCTGGGGTATTGAACGAGACAGTAATCACATTGCTCTGGACGTAGGCGAACAGATAACCGCAGAACAATGTTTTTATGCCATTCTTTTGCAGTCGGCAAACGAAGCTTCATGGGGTATGGCCGAACACGTTGGCGGTTCTATCGAGGGCTTTGCCGATATGATGAATGCACGGGCAGAAGCTCTGGGCTGTCAAGACACCCATTTTACCAATCCCCACGGTCTGCATGATGATAATCATTATACCTCCGCCTACGATATGGCTTTAATTATGCAGGCGGCTATTCAGAACCCTTTATTCTGCTCTATTGATAAAACCCTATATTATCAGATACCGCCTACGAATATTTGCGAAGAACCACGGGATCTTTGGCATCAGCTTCGAATGATCTATCCTACCAGTCCTTACTATTATGAACCTACATTAGGCGGTAAGACCGGATATACCGATCAGGCGCAAAACACCTTAGTCACCTATGCTGAAAAAAATGGAATGGAACTGATCTGTGTAATGCTGGATTGCGATGGTGCAGCAAACTGTTATAAGGATTCGGCTGCTTTATATGATTACTACTTTAATAATTACACCTATGCATATCCTTTAGAGAATTTTAATCCAAATACTACAAATCACTCCGATTTTATCCTGAAAAACTTTTATCAGGGACTGGATCATGATACGCTGAATTTATCTGTAAACAATGATCTGGCGGTCATTGTTCCACGGGATATGCCCTCTGATGCCCTTACTACAGAGACGACCTATTATGCAACCTTTGAAAATAACGTAGTCGGAAATGTTTCGGTCTTATATAACGGTTCTTTAGTCGGAAGCTCAGATATATTATATAATGATATGATTATCAATGACGAAGTGCTCCGCTGGGGATTGCCGCCGGAAGAACAAAAAAAACGGTTTAATATTACCTTAATGATCGCCATTGCAGGTATTACCCTGACAATATTAAGCTTATTTATCGTATCCCGCATCAAGAACCGCCGGTATCGGTATTTAAAACGTCGAAGCCGCTCAAGCAGTCTGCATTTCTAAAAGAGGACTACAGGAGGTAACAGGATAATGGAAGATTTACAACCAAATACTCTCGATGATGATCTGAATATTATCCGTTCTACAAACTGGGATATTCTAACTTATTTCCGTTCCATCTATGTATCTCAGTCAGAACAGAGCCAAGAATTGAGATCAGAGCTGTTTGAGTTAGATGTAAAAATCGAAGAACTAAAAAAAACCAAAGACATCTATACCTTTCAATCCGATTCCAATAGGAACATTTTTTCTCCCCGTCCTTCCGATACTTCTGTTCGGAGCAAAGGCCAGATCATTCAGGAGCAGTTGGACGAATTAAAAGATGTTCGGATTTCTCTGACGGAACGAATTCAGGCACTGGACAAAAATCTGACCGAGATCAAACACCATATCCATGAACTAGAGGCAGCAAATACATGTCTATCCTCCCTTTACCAGACACTTCCGCAATCGGAGCCGGCAGTAACGGAAACGGAAGCTCCGGTTCCGCCCTCTGAGGAAGAGGAAACACAAGATTTACCTCTGCATACCTGTCGGCTTTTGATGTTGCAGCAGTACGATAACGCTCAAACTGCCGAGCGGATTCGCAGTTCTGTCCGACAAGGCATTGAAAATAATCAAAATAAACTAGAGGTACTAAAGTGGCTGATCCAGTCCGATCCCAACCGTGCCAGATTGACACTGCAAGAGTTACAAAACGCAAACCAGCGTTTACTGCAAGCTGCCGATACGATTATCGGAGAACTGGAACAAGGGCCGGAAAGCCAACGCCCGATTTGGATGGCAGTGGACGACTGTATCCAGCACTATCGCACACTTTATCCGGACTGCACGATAGACGCCGCTATTGACTGTGCGGATTACGACCTCAAGATACTTCCTATTCTGACCCAGACTTTAATCCGATTGCTAAAGGAAGTTATGAACAACAGCTTTTATTATTCCAATGCAAATAAAATCATGATAAAGATATATATTAACAGTCGTATGATAGACGTATATGTAAATGACAACGGGGTTGGTATCAATGCCGATTATCTGACCTCCAGCCCGTGGCACAGCGGTCTGCACCGTCTGCATGAAATCATTCAGCTTCTGGGCGGTAAGGTACAGATCGACGGGGATATTATAAGCGGTACAAATGTCCGTTTTTCATTCCCGGTCTATTTGGAACAGGACTGATATTAAATACGAAAGGATCTTGACATATGAAAGCGCAATTAGCAAACTGTATCGCCCAAAATATAAAAGGCTTATCCCCTGACGAAATTATTTCTCTGTTAGAGGTCCCGCCAAAACCGGAATTGGGAGACTATGCTTTCCCCTGCTTTTGTTTGGCAAAAGTTATGCGGAAAGCCCCGAACCTCATTGCAGCGGATTTAAAATCCGCCATGGAGGGGCAGTTAGATTTTATCGAAGAGATTCAGATTCAAGGAGCATACTGCAACTTTTTTATCAAAAAGGAGCTGTTTGTTAAGTCAATGATAGAGTCTGCCTGTACGGAAAACTTTGGCGGATCTTCCATCGGTGCCGGCCAATCTATCTGTATTGACTATTCTTCTCCAAATGTAGCGAAAAATTTTCATGTGGGGCATCTCCGCACCACCATCATAGGGAATTCATTATACAAAATATTTACCAAGCTGGGCTATCAGGTTCATCGGATCAATCACTTGGGGGACTGGGGAACCCAATTTGGAAAACTGATCGTAGCTTATAAAACATGGGGTTCTAAAGAAGCAGTAGAAGAACGGGGAATTGCCGAACTGATGGATCTGTATGTAAAATTCCATGAAGAAGCCGAAAACGATGCATCTCTTATCGATCAGGCAAGAGGATGGTTTGTAAAGATGGAGCAGGGAGATGAAGAAGCCCTTGCCATCTGGCAATGGTTTAAGGACTTAAGCATGGTAGAATACCATCGTGTCTACAAGCTGTTAGGTGTAGAATTTGATTCCTATAACGGAGAGAGCTTTTATCGGGACAAGACACAGGCAGTCGTTGACCGGATCCAAAAAGCTAATTTGTTAAAACAGAGTGAAGGGGCTTATATTGTAGATTTATCTGAATATAACATGGCTCCCTGTATCATACAGAAAACAGATGGCGGTTCTATCTACGCAACCCGTGACTTGGCCGCTATCTTTTACCGGAAAGAAACCTATCAATTTGTAAAGTGCCTGTATGTAACCGGACAGGAACAAAAGCTGCATTTTGCACAGGTTTTCAAGGTAGTGGAGCTTTTGGGCAACGACTGGGCAGCCGAACAGCTGGTGCATATTCCTTACGGATTAGTCAGTCTGGAAGGAGCCAAGCTGTCTACCCGAAGTGGAAATATCATTTACGCAGAGGATATTTTATTAGAAGCCATTTCCAAAGTAAAAGAAATCATCGAAGAAAAGAATCCAACCCTCTCCGACAAAGATGCAGTTGCTCAAATGGTAGGTGTAGGTGCCATCATTTTCAATGATTTATACAATCAACGAATCAAAGACGTATCATTTAAGTGGGAAAAAATCCTGAATTTTGAAGGTGAAACCGGTCCTTATGTGCAATATACTTATGCCCGCTGCTCCAGCCTGCTCCGGGCAGTACCCGATTTCAATGAATCCGCTCCTATTGACTACGCAGTTTTAACCGACCTGACTGCGATGGAATTATTAAAGGCAATCAACAAGTTTCCGAAAGTTGTGCAGGATGCTGCCGATAAATATGAACCTTTTTTGATTTCCCGGTTTGCCATAGAAGTTGCACAAGCCTTTAATCGGTTTTATAATAACAACCGAATCAATGTGCCGGAAGTGTCCATTCGGAACGCCAGATTAAAGCTGACCGCCATCACCCGCAGGATTCTTCGAGATGCCTTAGACCTTCTTGGCATTCAATGTCCGGAACAAATGTAATTTTAATAAACAAAAGCAGAATGTATTCTAATGTCAAACCTAAATATTTAATCTTACCTGCAATTTTCCGTATACCTGCATTGCGGAAAATTGCTACATCCTAAGAATGCACCATACCGTCCTTGTCTTTGCAGGAGCCGGCCGCCGCAGACAGGACAGGTATGCGTCGTTTGCTTATCCCCTATTTTTCGCATCTGTTCATAGCATGTCTGGGTCATGATACAATCCTGTAGCGCTCGGTGTGCTTCTGCCGTATTCATCTGAAAGTAGGCAGCAATATCAACCAGCCGGTATCTGGAAAGCTGGGGCAGACATTGCCGTGCTAGGAAAAGCGTATCAATATAATTATTTGAAACCACGTTTCCATAAAGTGCCTCCGCCGTTTTATGGATAAACTTCATATCAAAGGTATGGATATTATGTCCTACTAGAATATCATCTCCAATAAAGTCCAGAAACTGAGGAAACACCTCGCTTATAGTTGGTTCTTGTTTCACCATTTCATTCGTTATATGATTGACCATCGACGCCGAACTGGGAATGGGGCGTTCCGGATTCACCAACATACTAAAGGTTTCCGTCCTTTCACCCATGCGCACCTTTACTGCTGACACTTCAATAATTGTATCCCAATTCGGATTCAATCCGGTTGTTTCCAGATCAAATACTACATAATTATCTATATACTCATATAACTGCTTTCCCTGTTGACTTCCCAGCATAGTCTACCTCTTTTCATTCGTATCGTTTTCACACCTTTTATCGGTACGTTCGCCGATATTCCGAAATAGTTTTCTGTATCGTATTATAATCCCGTTGCAGCAATTCCTCGCAAACCTGTAATTGCAGTTGTTCTTTCGGTACACAGGCAAGGATTTTTTCCATTACAAAATCTTTACTCTTTTCCCGATACTTCGGCATCTGATTCAATTTCTGTATATGTGCCAGCTCCGGCCTCCACAACATACTGAGCTTTTGTTTCCATTTCATTTTAGGATTTACAACCGGTTTCCGTAAGATATAAAAATCAGTTTCCTCATCTTCTAATTCAACCGTTATGATTCCCCACCAGTCAGGGATATGCTCTTCTATATGCATGGCATGACTGGTTCCTACCACTATATAATTGTAATCATAGAACCGGTCGTAATCTTGCACCTGTCGCTTTAATCGGACATATGTATCTGCGTCACTTTTAATCTCGATTCCATAGATCGCATTTGGCGTAACCATTACTACATCCGCTCTGGATCTTCCCATTTGCTTTTCTTCGATTATTCGATTTTTACCATAGGTTTCGTCTAAAAAATCAAACAATCCCTCTCGAATATCCTTATCATACAGCATTTTGATCCCTTCCGTTTTCACACTTTTCTATTTAATATAGCCCTTCTATACAATATCAGCCGGATTATAAAACTCTTTATCTCGGTACGAAGATTTAATCCTCTTGTCTTTCGTCCGGAAGCACCACAATAATAGGATCATGCTTTACGGCCGGAAGATATTTTTCCAAAACATCTTTCGTTTTCATCTTCAGACTAGACGTACTGACACAGGGGTGGCATCCGATATACTCACTTTCTGCTACAGGACGATCTATAAGAAGTTGTACTTTTTGTTCGTTATCATTCATTAACCCCATAATAGAAACCGCTCCGGGCTTTATATTCAGAAGCTCCTCCATTTTTTCCGGTGTTCCAAAGGACAACCGGGAACTGTTAATCTGCTGCGACAAATCTTTTGTTTTAAATGGCTTATCACCGGGCATCATAAGTAGATAAAATTTCGTTTGCTGCCGATTACAAAGGAACAGATTTTTGCATATTATTACATCCAGAATTTTATCAATCTCATTGCAGGCTTCCATCGTATTGGCCTCCGAATGATCCGTTCGTTCGTATTCAATGTTTAGTTCGTCTAACAAATCATATACCTTTATTTCCCGCTCCTGCCTTCCTGCGGTATCCGTGGGTCTTCCCTTTTCCAGTTTCATTTTTTCTCCTCGCATTTAGCTTTTTATTCGTATATACTATATCCTCTTCATTTTATAAAAGCAAGCATTCTTATTTTATGTTTCACGTGAAACATCTTGAGAAGCTGGTTTGTCATAACTGTAACTGAATATTACCGGAATCACTTGGAGCCTGCATGCTCATTATTTTACAGTTGTTCCATATTGTTTAATGTTTCACGTGAAACATTTGCATAATTTTTATCACTTGAAGCCGATATACCAATTAAAGCAACTACAAATATGGATTCGTAATTTACAGGCGTTTTTAATACTGATTTTATACTCACATGTTCAAATTCTTTTAAAAAAGTTTCACGTGAAACATTTTCTTGTGGATTGATACGGATAATAATGTTATACTATCATAAGACCAATAAGAAGATTATAACGAAAAAACGCAGGAGGCGTCAACATGGGAAGAATCATAGCGATTGCAAACCAAAAGGGCGGTGTAGGAAAAACGACCACCGCCATCAATCTAGCGGCTTGCATTGCAGAAAAAGGACTAAAGGTATTAGCTGTAGACATGGATCCGCAGGGAAATATGACCACCGGATTGGGCGTAGATAAAAACGCCTTACAATATACAATCTATGATGTAATGTGTGAAGAATGCAACATCGGTGAATGTATGCTGATAAATGTAATTCCGGAATTGAATCTGATTCCGGCAAATCGTATGCTGGCAGGTGCAGAAGTAGAATTTGTAGGCATTCCGAATATGCAATACATATTGAAACAAAATCTGGACAAGATTAAGGATAAATATGATTTTATCATTATTGATTGTCCGCCCGCCTTAGGTTTGCTTACCGTAAATTCCATGACAGCCGCCGATACCGTATTGGTTCCCATTCAATGTGAATTTTTTGCACTGGACGGATTGTCCCAACTGATTTATACCATCGAATTGATTCAAAAGAAATTAAATACGAATCTTACCATCGAGGGTGTAGTATTTACTATGTATGATTCCCGAACTAATCTATCTCTGCAAGTGGTAGAAAATGTGAAGGACACCTTAAAGCAAAATATATACAAAACAATTATCCCACGAAATGTACGCCTTGCAGAAGCACCAAGTCATGGATTACCCATCAATCTATATGACTCCCGCTCTGCCGGAGCAGAAAGCTATCGCCTACTGGCGGACGAAGTCATCATAAATATAGGAGGTTAATGGTATGGCACAGAAAAGAGGACTTGGAAGAGGACTGGCTTCCTTGATTCCCACGGAAACGATAGAATCCAATACCGAGAAAACAGCTCGGAGATCAACAGTTAAAAAGGTAGCAGAACATAACACTGCTTATATCAGCGATCCACCTGCTCGTGAAATCATAAAAGAAGTCGAACAAACCTTAAAAATCACAGAGTTGGAACCGAATTCCAATCAACCCAGAAAACACTTTGAGGAAGATCCGTTACAGGAGCTTTCCGATTCAATAAAGGAATTTGGTGTGATCCAGCCTATTGTTGTCACACCAAAAGACGGATATTATGAGATCATTGCCGGCGAACGCCGCTGGCGGGCCGCCCGTATGGCCGGTCTAAAAGAGGTGCCGGTTATCATACGAGATTATACAGAACAAGAGATTGTAGAGATTTCACTCATAGAAAATATCCAGCGGGAAAATTTAAATCCGATTGAAGAAGCTCAGGCATATCAACGATTGATTCAAGAATTTTCCTTAAAGCAGGACGAGGTTGCGGAGCGGGTTTCAAAAAGCCGAACAACTATCACGAATTCTATGCGTTTGTTAAAACTATGCGAACCCGTACAACAGATGGTGATCGAGGATAAGTTAAGCAGCGGTCATGCCCGTGCATTACTTGCATTAAATGATACAACGAATCAATACGAGCTTGCCTGTAAAGTATTTGATGAAAGCTTAAGCGTTCGGGAGACGGAAGCACTTGTTCGGAAATGGAATCAGATTCCAAAGGAAAAGAAAGAGTCAGACACTCTGGATTATAAATTCCTATATTCAGATATGGAAACCTGCTTGAAAGAAATTTTGGGAAGTAAGGTTATGATCAAACCAAAAAATAACGAAAAAGGGAAGATTGAAATTGAATACTATTCCAGTGAAGAATTGGATCGTTTAGTTGATAAATTAAAGGAAATACAAAAGTAATACGGGGGTGTGCATATGAATTCAATATTTAGCAATCTCGGTATAGATGTTGGATATATCGTTATCGCACTAATGGTTTTAGTTCTTATATTACTTGTAACGGTAATTGTATTACTCGTAAAGGTGCATAAAATAAATACACGATACAAGAATTTTATGAAAGGCAAAAACGGGGAAGAACTAGAGCAGGTTATCTATGAGCGTTTTGGTGAGCTGGACATTATGCAGCAAATTGCTACACAACATGCAACCGAAATCAAAAATCTGAAACGGCAGTTTCGTTCTTCGTATAGCAAGGTTGGTATTGTGAAATATGATGCATTTAAAGAAATGGGAGGCACGCTCAGCTTTGCCCTTGCTTTGTTAAATGACCGCAACAGCGGTTTTATCATCAACTGTATGCACAGTCGGGAAGGCTGTTATACTTATATCAAGGAAATTATCAATGGCGAATCCTACATTGCATTATCCGAGGAGGAAAAAGAAGCGTTAAAAAATGCCATAAATATGAAAGACGCCCTTGCAAATTAGTAAATATCTAGGTAACATCAAACAGAGACCATAAAGGAGGGCAGTACCTTGCATCAATTTTTACGAGCTATCGGCTTTAGTAAGCTTCGGAATTTACGACAATTAAATAAACTGCTCGACGATATTATTGCCCATCCAACCAACCGCTCTATTACTACGATCGGGGCCGGAACCTCTTTAGTACAGCTGACGCAGGAATATGGCGATAACTATGGTATCAGCATTATCGGAGAATATGATGAAAACAATCATATCATTGTAGAACATTATTTTCCTTTCGTTCTGGGCCAAACGACAAAATGGGAAGATAGTATTTCCATCGAGCCTTATATGGATAAAGAAGCGTATGCGGGAGTTAGTGAAAACACGAATATCGGTATTCCTCTTACCTTTTTCTTACAGAACATAACCGACTATGTCCGCAACCGATGGTCGAACGAATACAATCGACCGCTCAATCAAGTTACCTACAGCGGGCTTTCTACAGAGGGCAGGATCATACTGGGGGTTGACAAAGACGAAGACCAGATACAGCAGGAAGAAAACGGGCAACAAAACCGCAACCGCCTGATTGCCGCTGCAAAAGAAGGAGATGCAGATGCGATTGAAAGTCTTACCTTAAAAGACATCGATCTGTACACCGCTATTTCCAAGCGGGCAAGGTCAGAAGATATTTACAGTATCGTTGATTCTTGTTTTATTCCTTACGGAATCAACTGCGAACAATATTCCGTCATTGGAACGATTCATGAATACCATATATTAAAAAATCCCATAAGCGGAGAACAGATGTACCACCTGTTGACGGAAATAAATGATATATATATAGACATAATGATCAATGCAGCGGATTTACTCGGAGAACCGGCTATCGGCAGACGCTTAAAAAGTACCGTATGGGTACAGGGCCATGTGTATATCCCATAGATAGTTTTTTTCATATGTATATATCTTCTCTCCTGAAGTATTCCTTGACGGCAGCTACATTTTCTCATAAAATAGATAAGGATGTTTTATCGTCCGCATAACTGTTTCCGTAGCTCAGCAGGATAGAGCGACCGCCTCCTAAGCGGTAGGTCGGGTGTTCGAATCACCTCGGAAACGCCAAAAATCCCGCCGAAAGCCTTGTAAACAAAGGATTTCGGCGTTTTATATTTTCTAAAAATTAACAAATAACAATCCGCCAGATTGATAGATTCTTAACGAACCAAAAAATAAAAGTTTGATGTTTTCCTTTTACAAATCTTGTATTTCATTCAAAAATGTGCTATTTTTATTATATATTTTAAACGATAGGATATGTAATATTTTATTTCAAGATAGAAAAGAGGGAAAGCATGAAGCAAAAAATAAAGACGAATCTGTTAATCAGCTCTGTCGCTATGGTAGCTGCTCTTATGACAATGATTTATCTGATCGCTATAATGCCGGAACGACTGGAACTGATAATCGCTTTCGGCCTTATTGTAGTAACCGATACCTATTTTCTGGTAGACAGCATCCTCCGAAAGGTTGACGAAATTGCAAACCATGCATTGGATAAACAAAATGAACTGACAAAGGTGGAAAAGGGTCTTTATTCGGTTGCAAAACGGGAAGAATTATCCATTAACCGTCAAATGGAAGAACTTATAGCCGCTGTTGCCGAGTTAAAAGCAGATAATGTCCGATTAAGTAATGAATTGATCGAACAGCAAAAACTCTGCACCAAGCTAATCATGAAAAAGAATCAGGAGAATATGGTACGAGTTGTGAATAGTAATGACCGCATTACCAAGCAGGTGGTACAGTTATCCGGAGATAACAAGATTGCGATGTCGGAAACAAACGAAACATTACATAATATTCACAAATCCTTAGAAGGTGAGATCAGCAGTTCAAAAGTTACCCGTATGCCTTCTTAAGTAATCGTAGCGTGGTAATGTACAAGTATGAACTATATCATTTTTGACTTGGAGTGGAATCAGTGTCCCAGGGGACCGGCATTTGAAAATCCAAGAATCCCTTTTGAAATCATTGAGATCGGGGCAGTAAAACTGAATGATGCATTCGAGATTGTAGAAGAATACAGCAGTATAATAAAACCACGGATTTATAAATCGCTTCACAAACACGTTCGAAAAATGCTCAATTATGACGAAGCATTCTTACGAACCGGCCGCCCATTCGATATGGTCTGTCGTGAATTTATGAACTGGTGTGGCGACGATTATATCTTTGGTACATGGGGTACGGGAGACTTAGTACAGCTTCAGCGAAACATGGACTACTACTACATGAATAAGTTTGCGGCACCTTTCAAATACTACAATATACAGGATATTTTCGCAGAATACTACATAGAACTTGGTCCCTGTAAACTAGAACGGGCAGTTGAAGCCATGGGACTCCCTGTCGAAGAAGCTTTTCATTCTGCGATCAATGATGCCCGATATACCGCCCAGATTTTTCAAAATCTCTCGAAAAAGAACCTAAAAGATCAATATTCTTACGACTATTACCATGAGCCAAAGGATAAAGCCAGCGAGATCCTCTCCTTTCATCGTACTTATTCCGAACATATTACACGAGGCTTTCATGACCGGACAGAACTCATGGAGGATAAAGAGATTTCCGCCTTTCGCTGTTACCGCTGTAAAAGGAAGATTTCAAAAAAGATCAAATGGTTTTCCTGCGGACAGCACACCTTTATCGGGGTCGGCCACTGCTGGTATCATGGCTACCAAAAGGGCGTTATAAAAATTAAAACTGCGAACGATGGCAAATTATTTGCTGTAAAAAAGATTATACCGATTCAGAAATCAGATGTGGAAGATATTCGTAACCGACAATTAGAACTGCGGGAAAAACGCAGAGAAAAGAGAAGGAACCATTAGTCAATATGGTTCCTTCTCTTTTCCTATCTTTTCTATAAAGGCGCCTTTGCAGCTGCTCCCGCTCTTCTGGGATAACGTTCCGGCGTTGGGTCTTTCTTTTCGATCAAAACTAGCTGTCGGTTTATCTCCGACTCCGGTATCGTTACAGAAGCTATATCCTTCAGACTGCCGCCTAGAAGTTCGATTGCCCGCTGTGCTTCCATCGTTTCATCTTTTGCCTGCATGGATTTATATGCCACAAAACAGCCGGATACTTTCACAAAAGGCAGGCAGTACTCACTTAATATCGAAAGATTTGCGACCGCTCTGGAAACACATAACGCATATTGCTCCCTGTATTCCGGTCGCCTGCCTATGTCCTCTGCCCTGCCATGTATAGCAGTTATGCCCTTTAGGTTTAATGCGGAGATCACTTCACGTAAGAACCCTACCCGCTTATTTAAGGAATCCAATAACGTTACCTTCAGATCTGGATAAACCAGCTTTAAGGGAATTCCGGGAAATCCTGCACCGGTTCCCACGTCAATCACCGAAATGGACTTTTGCAGATCCATTACCTTTCCCAGCAAAATGCTATCCAAGAAATGTTTATCAATTACCTCATCGTATCCGGTAATCGCTGTCAGATTCATCACCTTATTTTTTTCAATCAGCATCTCATAATAAAGCTGAAACTGATCAAGCTGCTGTCCTGTCAACTTGATATTCAACATCTCCGCCTTTTTTCTTAGCTGCTCCATATCTACTCCTTATATGCTTTCCGTTACAAAAATCCCTTATCGGTTTATTTCCCCAGATAGATCAGCAAAACGGAAATATCCGCCGGAGATACTCCGGAAATACGGGACGCCTGTCCTACAGAGGTTGGGCGGATCGCCTTTAATTTCTGCCTTGCTTCCTTTCGCAGATTTCCGATCTGATCGTAGTCAATATCCTGCGGTATCTGCTTCTTTTCCAGTTTCTTAAAATGCGCTACCTGCTGCTCCTGTCGGATAATATATCCTTCATATTTTAGATTGATATTGATCTGTTCTACTACCTCCGGAGATACTTTAGGACGCTCCGGATCCAATGCCGCCAGCATTTCATAATTTAATTCCGGACGCCGGATTAACTCCGCCAGAGTAGCGGCCGTCTTTAGGGGCGTACTTCCTGCCTGCTCCAAGAATTCCTGTACCTGTCGGTTTGCTCCTAAAACGGTTGCTTTCAGACGTTGAAGCTCCCCTTGGATTGCCTCCCGCTTCTGCACGAATTTCTGATACCGGTCCTCATCAATCAAACCGATTTCATAACCGATCTCCGTCAGCCGCAAATCCGCATTATCCTGTCGCAGCAAAAGCCGGTACTCTGCTCTGGAAGTCATCATACGATACGGTTCCTGCGTTTCCTTTGTTACCAGATCATCGATCAAAACGCCAATATACGCCTGCGACCGATCCAAAAGCACCGGCTCTTTTCCCAGAATCTTTCTAGCGGCATTGATACCTGCCAGCAAGCCCTGTGCCGCCGCTTCTTCATAACCGGAGCTTCCGTTAAACTGTCCGGCGGCAAATAACCCACTATAAGCCTTAAACTCCAATGTGGGCTTTAGCTGCGTCGCATCAATACAGTCATATTCAATCGCATAGGCATTCCGCACGATTTTTGCATTCTCCAGTCCGGGAACACTTCGATACATGGCATACTGCACGTCCTCCGGAAGAGAGCTTGACATTCCGCCCACATACATTTCACTCGTATATTCCCCCTCCGGTTCAATGAA
Source organism: uncultured Lachnospiraceae bacterium (assembly GCA_947589055.1). Taxonomy (GTDB): domain Bacteria; phylum Bacillota; class Clostridia; order Lachnospirales; family Lachnospiraceae; genus CAG-632. Next base: position 15,698 of record CANPZL010000025.1, read on the forward strand.
TACCTGATGCCGTTCCTTATCCGGGAATTTCATTACCTTATCCTCGATAGACGGACAATATCTGGGTCCGGTGCCTTCAATAGCACCGGAAAACAAAGGCGAACGGTCAATATTGTTCCGAATGATCTCATGGGTCGTTTCATTTGTATAGGTAAGCCAGCAGGATACCTGCTCTCTCCAAATATCCGCTTCCGTATTGGTAAAGGAGAATGGCACGATCCGCTCGTCTCCCTTCTGCTCCGTCATTTTTGTAAAATCTATACTTTTCTTATCAATTCTTGCCGGTGTACCCGTCTTAAATCGTCGCACGGAAATTCCCAATCGCAGCAACGATTCCGTCAGATAATTTGCCGCCTGTAATCCATTCGGCCCCGTAGGATAGCTTACATTTCCATATATGCATCGGGCTTTTAGATAGACGCCGGTACATAGGATAACGGCTTTTGTATGATAGATTCCTCCGGAACAAGTTTTGATACCTGTTACTATCTGATTTTCCTCTAACAGCTCCGAAACCTCCGCCTGTTTGATCGTAAGCCGGGGTGTTTGTTCCAACGTCATTCGCATGGCTCTCGAATATTCCGCCTTATCCGCCTGAGCACGAAGGGAATGCACCGCCGGTCCCTTTGATTCATTCAGCATCTTGGATTGAATATAGGTCTTATCGATATTTTTTCCCATTTCTCCGCCTAATGCATCTATCTCCCGAACCAAATGTCCCTTTGAACTTCCCCCCACATTCGGATTACAGGGCATCATTGCAATACTATCCACGCTAACCGTAAATAGGATCGTTTCCAACCCCATTCGTGCCGCAGCAAGCGCCGCCTCACAGCCTGCATGTCCGGCACCCACTACTGCTACATCATAGGTTTCTTCAATATGTGGCATATGAATCCGCTTCCTTCCTATTTTCCCATACAGAATTTACTAAATATCGCATCTGCCAGATCATCTCCCAGCGCTTCCCCTAACATATATCCCAGTTGCTCATAGGCCGCCGTTAGATCGATGGTTAAAAAATCTTCCGGCATTTTCTGCTGAATGCCTTCCAGCACACGGGTAAGACTTTCTCTTGCCTCTGTCAATGCCTGCTTATGGCGGAGATTTGTAATATATACCTGATCATTAACAGAAAGCGTTCCATGAAAAAACATATCCGTCAAACATTTCTTTAATGCATGGATTCCCTCACCGGTTTTTGCAGATAATTCCACTACCGGAGCAGATATTTGATTCGTTATCCACAGCTTATCCACTACCTGCGCCTGATCGATCTTATTGATAATGATAATCACCTTCTGTTGATTGAGCAGGCTCATGATCTGTTCATCATCTTTATCCAGCGGTCTTGCTCCGTCTACTACATAGAGAATAAGGTCCGCATTCCGGATACTGTTTTTCGCTTTATCCACACCGATTTTTTCCACAATATCTACTGTATCATGGATTCCGGCAGTATCAATGATCGTTAGCGGAATGCCCTGTATCGTTGCAGCTTCCTCCAAAGTATCTCTGGTAGTTCCCGCCACCTCCGTCACAATGGCCCGCTCCTCTCCTAACATCTGATTCAAGAGAGAGGACTTTCCCACATTGGGTTTACCGAGGATTACGGTTCGGATTCCCTCTCGTATCATCTTTCCTTCCTCTGCGGTTTGAAGCAATTTGTCGATCTGTTCTACCGCCCTCTCCGTCTGCATCTGTAATTGACCGCTGTATCCGTCCAGACTATAATTTTCCGGATCATCCAAAGCAGACTCGATATAAGCAAGAGCCTGTAGAAGCATCGACCGCAGGTCTTTGATCTGGCGGGACAGGTTTCCCTTTAATTGTCCCACAGAAGAACGAACCGCCAGTTCATTCTTTGCAGAAATCAAATCCATAACCGCTTCTGCCTGCGTAATATCTATCCTGCCGCCCAAAAAGGCACGTTTGGTAAATTCACCCGGTTCTGCTGCCCTCGCCCCAGAACGAAGCACCAGTTCCAATACCTTTTGCAGTAAAACGATACCGCCATGGCACTGTAGTTCTACTACATTCTCCGTCGTATAGGAATTGGGCGCCAGCATAACCAGACAGACCGCTTCGTCCACTACCGTTTTTCCGTCCCGGATTTCACCAAACAAGGCGGAATATCCCGGCAGCTCCCGGATAGATTTTCCGGCTCCTTTTGGATAAAACACCCTCTCTGCCACGTCAAGTGCCTCTTGTCCGCTGATCCGGATGATTCCGATTCCGCCATTTGACATTCCGGTTGCGATTGCCGCAATGGTATCCTTCTGATACATAGTACCTTCCTTTCCTGCATCAAGGTGGCTTCTTTAAGGTAAAATTGAAAAAGGGTGAATGCAAAATAAGCCGCTTTCTTATTTCACATTCGCCCTCTTCATAAAGCCCTCTCCTGCTTATTTTGCTCGGTTATAATAAATAACGACCCGACGGAAGGGTTCTTCACCTTCGCTTCTGGTGCTTACGTATTTATCGTTTTGAAGTGCAGAATGGATAATTCTTCTCTCATAGGGATTCATCGGCTCCAAAACTACCGATTTTCTTGTGCGCTTCACTTTATAAGCAATATTCTTAGCAAGATTTTCCAGTGTATCCTTTCTTCTTGCACGGTAGTTTTCCGTGTCTAATTTTACCCGGATAAATTCTTCGCTATGCTTATTCACAACAGACTGTACGATCTTTTGCAGTGCGTCCAGAGTCTGTCCTCTTTTTCCGATCAGCACACCCATTTCCGGGCCGGTCAGATTGATCTCCATCATCTTTTCTTCATCGTTGCAGGTGATGTCTACAACGGTTTCAACTTCCATAACCCGGAACAGATTTTCCAAAAATTCCTGAACCAGATCCTCCAATGAATCCTTTTTCTTTGCCTTGATGATAGCGGGCTTCGTATTGATAAATCCTAAAATTCCCGTACTCCCTTTATCGATTACTTCATATATTAACTCATCACTGGTTATGCCAAAATGTATCGTTGCTTCTGTAATAGCATCTTCAACAGTTTTTCCTTTAAACTCGATAAATTCCATCTTTATTCCTCCTTGCCCTTTGACTGATTGTTATATTGCTGCATGATATTTGCTTTTGATGCAATACTTCCCTTTCGATAAGTCGTAGAACCTCCCTGACCGCTATTGCCGGCCGTTGTACTGGTATAATTCTTCAAGCTGGTACCTGCAACACTGTTCGAGACAGTATTTGCTTCCTCCGCATTCCCTGCTGCCTCCAGCATGCGTTCCATGAAAGACTTTTTCTTCTTTTTCTTTGACTTTTTTGCCTTTTCCATCTGTTTTTCCAGAATCTTATCCATATCGGCAATCTTAGAATAATAAAAGTTGATCGCCAGTTGGATCAATAAGCTCACCAAAGCACTGACCGACCAGTATAGTCCAATACCTGCGGGGAGAGAAATCGTGATAAATAATGACATGATCGGCATCGTTATCGTCATGGATTTCATCATGGCCGCAGACTGTGCCGCCGCCTGATCTCCGCTGTCAATGGAGGATTGCGACGGTTGCAGTACCTTCGAGCTTAAATACTGGAACAATGCTGCGGAAATAGGAATGATCAACGCCCAGCTAAACCTCCAGCCCGGTGCTTCCGATATGTTAATCCCAAAAATAAACTGATTCAGATCATTGATCTGCGGAACATAGGTGGAAATCGCATGAACCAAACCTTCATTCCCTGTAAGCATATTTTTAAATGTATCCCATTGCGTACTACTGAACTGGGAAATAATGTCAATGATATTATTATCTGTCACGCTGGAAGCATCTAAGCCGGACAATGTTTTGATCGCCCTTGACGCCGTCGTGATTTTATTATCGCTGACAAAGTTCGTAAGCGTTGTCGTATAATCTGCCAGCTTCGTGATTTCCCTTGCAATCGGAGTATATAAATTCTTGATTGCCGGTACATAAGCCGGTATATTATAAATAACCCGATACAAAGCATAAATGATAGGAAGCTGAATAAACTGCAATAAACAGCCATTTGTCATGCTTGTACCATATTTTCGATAAATTTCCTGAATCTCCTGCTGCTGCTTCAGCATAGAATCCTGATCCGTTTTATTTTTATACTTTTTCTGAATCTTTTGGATTTCCGGCTGAATAAACTGATTGATCTTAGCACCCCTTTGCTGTCTTAATGTAAAGGGAAGCAAAATCAACCGAATAACTAACGTAAAAATGATAATACACAATGCCAGGTTATTGATTCCAATAGAAGACAATCCCTGGTATATTAAGTTCAAAATCTTTCCTAACAGCCAACAAAAGGGGCCTAAAAAACCTCCTTGTGCAGTTAAAAAAACCATACTAACCTCCTTATTTTATGGAACCGGATCATATCCACCCCTGGAGAACGGGTTGCACCGAAGAATTCGCCAGACAGCCAATAGAGTGCCTTTTCCTACGCCATATTTTTGAATTGCTTCTATTGCATACTGGGAACAACTCGGATAAAATCTGCAAGTTTCATGACCCTTTAAGGGTGACAAATAAATCTGATAAAAACGAATCAGCTTCAACATACATTTTTTCATACTTATCATCTTCTTTACATAACTATGCTATCATTATTCTGCCCCTGTGAACGATCAGAATCAATTATAATATGGTGAAGTCCTGCAAGCTGTAAAAATGCCTTTTCTACTTCCCAATAATTACGATCCTTTACATTTATCCGGGCAATTACTACTATATCATTACCAGTTATAATATTTTCCTGATGCAGCCGATAACTTTCCCGAATCAATCTTGTAATACGATGCCGAACGACACTGTTACCTACCTTTTTACTTACGGAAATACCCAGCCGATTCTTTTTATCATGATTCTCCAGAACGTACATCACCAAGTATTTATTGGCAAAGGATTTGCCGCACTGATATACGTTATTAAATTCTTTCCTGTTTTTCAAAGATATATAATTTTTCATGTTAATCATAAAAAAAGGTCACATAACTGCGACCTATGCTGATAAACGCTTTCTACCTTTTGCTCTTCTTGCAGCTAATACCTTCCTGCCATTGGAAGTACTCATTCTTTTTCGAAAACCATGCACTCTGGAACGAGACCGTTTCTTTGGCTGAAATGTCATCTTCATTGAAATACACCTCCTTCTGATCTTAGTTAAATCTATATTTAACTATTCTTTTTTTCATATGGCTTTTTGAAAAAACACCTAATTTATTATATGGAAAACCTTTGTAACAGTCAAGGATAATTTTAGTTTGTATGTACATTTTCTCGTAAAGATATTTTTTCAATTAACATAATGTTATTCACAATTTGTGTATAACCTGTGGAAAACTCCATTTTATCATGTGGATTTTTCACTTTTATCTTATATTTTTTTAGGAAATTCGTTTTCATTTCTGTGAATTATACATTTTTTACATAACTAAAATGAAACACATTATGTAAAACCAATCCAAAATATTACCTCCCTTTTCCTTGCGAAAATTTCGAATTTGTTATATATTATATGTGGAATTTTTTGTGTCCTTTTATTTTATGACAGAAAGGTTGTTTTCTTTACCATGAAAGAACGAATCGAAGAAAATTGGGAAAAAATTTTATATTCCATTCAATTAGAGCATGGTGTGGCACCAATTACCATCAATACTTGGATTCGTCCGCTTAAAGTTTATGCAGTTAAGGATCATACCATTTATTTTCTGGCAGATACGCTCGGTCAGCGAGGGATTGAATTTTTGGAAACAAAAATGTACGATATGTTCATTAAAGCTTCTATTCAAATCGTGCTGAATGAGAATTTTGACATTCGCCTGATTTCTTCTCCAGAGGATCTGGAATTGGAAAAGAATTCCAATACTCCAACCGAAAGTTATATGGAATATAATATGGAAGAAAGTAATTTAAATCCTCGTTATACTTTCGATACTTTTGTTGTTGGCGATAATAACCGTCATGCACATGCTGCCTGCGTCGCTGTGGCAGAAGCTCCGGCACAGGCTTTTAATCCTTTGTTTTTATATGGCGGCGTGGGTCTTGGCAAGACACATTTAATGCATTCTGTAGGACATTATGTATTACAACATAATAAACATGCTAAGGTCCTATACGTTACAAGTGAGACCTTTACCAATGAACTTATCGAAGCCCTAAAAAAGAACAAGACAGAAGAATTTCGGAATAAATACCGGAATATTGATCTTTTGTTATTAGACGACATTCAGTTTATAATAGGAAAAGAATCTACCCAGCAGGAATTTTTCCATACGTTTAACGTCCTTCACGAAGCAGGAAAGCAGATTGTCATTTCTTCTGATAAAGCTCCAAAGGAAATCGAGAACTTGGAGGATCGAATCAAATCCCGTTTAGAATGGGGGCTTCCGGTTGATATTCAGTCTCCGGATTACGAAACCAGAATGGCAATTCTTCGAAAACGGGCGGAACAGGACAATATCAATATTCCTGACGATGTCATTCAATATATTGCAACGCATATCGTATCCAATATCCGGGAATTAGAGGGTGCCTTAAATAAAATAAATGTTTTTTCAAAGCTGGATAATCAACCGATCACAGTAGCGTTTGCAGAGGAAACTCTAAAGGATCTGATTTCTAAAAATAATAATAAGGAAATCACACCTTCTCTCATAACCGATGTAGTCAGTGAACATCTAGGCATTGCAAAGGAAGATATTCTTTCCTCTAAAAGAAGTGCAGACATTGCTCAGGCAAGACAAATTGCTATGTATCTTTGTCGCAATATGACAGATAAATCCTTAGAAGCGATTGGAAGTTATTTCGGCGGAAAGGATCATTCTACTGTTATGCATGCCATTGATAAAATAAAACAATCTTTGCCGGTTAATGAAAACTTATCTTCTACAATAGAAACAATCAAGAAGAAAATCATGCCTGCCTGATATAGTCAATCCTCCATATGTGGGTTATCTGTGTATGGATTGTGCATATCTGTTCTTAAGCCAATTTCTTTAATATAAAATTAAAAAGGAAGAACAGACGGATTGTTTATAATTGCATTTTTTTAACAAGTTATGGGAACATCTTCAACAGACTTTTCCTGTTATGATTTCCCTTATTTCAAAGGGTTACAATAGTTGTGAACATATTCACATCACCTACTACTTATATTACGAAAACCAATCAATAATAATATTATTTTAAAGCCTTATCAGCAAGAAAGGAGTTTTTCACACATGAAAATAGTATGTTCAAAATCTGTATTAGTAACATCTGTTAATACAGTAATGAAAGCGGTATCAAATAAAACTACGCTTCCGATCTTAGAATGTATCCTGATTGAAGTAAACAATAAAATTAAGCTTACCGCAACTGATATGGAGCTTGGCATTGAAACCTTTGTTGACGGAACCATTGTTGAAGAAGGCAAGATTGCCATTGATGCTAAATTATTTTTTGAAATCATAAGAAAATTACCGGATAGTGAGATTATGATTGAAACAAATGAAAACTATCAGGCTATTATCAAATGTGAAAAATCCAAATTTACAATTTCTGGTAAATCCGGAGATGATTTTTCGCTGCTTCCGGAAGTAGAACGGAATAAAAAAATTACGATTTCTCAATTCACAATGAAAGAAGTTATCCGTCAAACGATTTTTTCTACTGTTGAAAATGAAAGTACAAAATTGATGAGTGGAGAATTGTTTGAGATAGAAAATAAGAATCTAAAAGTGGTTTCCTTAGATGGACACCGTATTTCGATTCGTAATGTAGAATTAAAAGAAAATCATGAATTGACAAAGGTTGTCGTTCCCGGAAAGACATTAAATGAAGTCAGTAAAATCTTAGACGGCGGCATAGAAGATATGGTTGATATTTATATCACGAATAAACATATCTTATTTGAGTTTAACGAAACAAAGGTAGTATCCCGGCTTTTGGAAGGTGAATATTATAAGATCAATCAAATGCTCACCAATGACTATGAAACAAAAATAAATATCAATAAAAAAGAGTTTTTAGACTGTATCGATCGGGCGTCTTTGTTAATTAAAGAGTCAGATAAAAAGCCAATCATTATAAATATTTGTGGCAGCAATATACATTTGAAAATTGATTCTGTTATCGGTTCCATGAATGAAGAGCTGGATATTAAGAAGGAAGGAAAGGATTTGATCATTGGATTCAATCCAAAGCTGTTGATGGACGCCCTTCGTGTTATTGATGACGAAGAAGTAAGTATTTATTTTATCAATCCAAAAGCACCCTGTTATATTAAGGATGATAACGAAAGCTATCGTTATGTAGTTCTGCCGGTTAATATCAGTACGTCGAACGTATAAGGAGAGACATATGGAGACAATTAAGCTGCGGGATGAATATATAAAACTGGGACAGGCACTGAAAGCAGCAGGACTTGTTGATTCCGGCGTTATGGCAAAGGATGTCATTCAAAACGGTGAAGTGAAGGTAAATGACATCATTGATACCAGAAGAGGACGTAAGCTTTATGCCGGTGACATTGTTACCTTTATGGATACATCAATTAAAATCGAGCAGTAGCAGGATATTGATATGTATATTCATTCCTTAGAATTAAAAGATTATCGTAATTATGAATATTTAAATATTGATTTTGATTCAGAAACTACAATCCTTTATGGCGATAATGCACAAGGAAAAACGAATATTTTAGAAGCAATATATGTTTCTGCGACTACAAAATCCCATAGAGGGAGTAAAGATCGGGATATTATCCGCTTTGAACAGGAAGAAGCACATATTCGGACACAGATAATAAAGACGGATATTTCTCATCGGGTAGACCTGCATTTACGGAAAAATAAAACAAAAGGGATTGCGATAGATGGATTACCGATTCGGAAAAGCGGAGAATTATTTGGCATATTAAATGTTATATTTTTTTCTCCGGAGGATTTGAGCATCATTAAGAATGGACCGGCAGAGCGCAGGAGATTCTTAGACTTGGAATTATGTCAGTTAGATAAAGTTTATTTATTTAATTATACACAATATAACAGAGTATTGAACCAAAGAAACAATCTGTTAAAACAGATTTGTTTCAAACCGAATTTAGTAGATACGTTAGAGGTATGGAATCAACAGATTGTTCAATATGGTACAGAAATCATACGTGCCAGACGAAGCTTCATACGACAGTTAAATCGAATCTTAAAAGAGATCCATGTCAGCCTGACCGGAGGAAAGGAAACCTTGCAGATTCAATATGAGGAAAACATAAAGGAAGAGGATTTTGCTGACGTATTACTGCAAAAGCAGGAAACGGATATTAAATATCAATCAACCCAGTATGGACCCCACCGGGACGATATGGGATTTTATATCAACGGAATCGAAGTAAGACGCTTTGGTTCCCAAGGACAGCAGCGGACTGCGGCATTGTCCCTAAAACTGGCGGAAATAGAGATTGTAAAACAGTTGATTCATGATACGCCGGTCTTATTGTTAGATGATGTTATGTCAGAGCTGGATAAAAACAGAAGGGATTATTTATTACGTTCCATTCACGGGATACAGACGATCATTACCTGTACCGGATATGATGATTTTATACGGGAACGCATGAAAATAAATAAAATATACAAAGTAGTAAAAGGACATATTTATCCGGAAGGAAAATTAGAGGATTTCAGATAGTGCTTTAGGTTAAGTATAGTAGGAGGAAATAAAATGGCAAACGAATATGGAGCGGAACAAATACAGATTCTGGAGGGATTGGAAGCAGTTCGGAAACGTCCCGGTATGTATATAGGAAGTACATCAGAGCGTGGTCTGCATCATTTGGTTTATGAGATAGTCGATAATTCAGTCGACGAAGCACTTGCCGGTTTTTGTACCATGATTGATGTTACGATCAATGAAGATAATTCCATCACGGTTATTGATAACGGACGTGGAATCCCGGTAGGCATTCATGAAAAAGCAGGAATCCCTGCTGTAGAAGTCGTATTTACCATTCTGCACGCAGGCGGTAAATTCGGCGGCGGCGGTTATAAAGTATCCGGCGGTCTTCATGGTGTAGGTGCCTCTGTCGTAAATGCGTTGTCTGAATGGCTGGAAGTAGAAATCAGCCGGGACGGTAAACTGTACAGGCAGCGGTATGAACGAGGACAGGCTATGTATAAGCTGAAGGAAGTCGGAATCTCAAAACATACGGGAACAAAGGTTACTTTTAAACCGGATGCTGAAATATTCGACACAACGGTATTTAATTTTGATACCTTAAAGGTTCGTTTACGGGAAACTGCTTTTCTTACAAAGGCATTAAAGATCAATTTAAACGATAAACGGGAAGATCCGGTTAAGGAACGGACTTTCCATTATGAGGGCGGTATTAAGGAATTTGTAGAATATATCAACCGCCATAAGGATCCGTTGTATGAAAAGGTTATTTATTGTGAGGGTAAAAAAGATGATATTCTAGTCGAAGTAGCCCTGCAGCACAATGATTCCTTTAATGAATCTACATACAGCTTTGTAAATAATATAAATACGCCGGAGGGCGGTATGCATCTGACCGGATTCCGGAGTGCGATTACGAAGGTATTTAATGATTATGCCAGAAATAACAAACTCTTGAAAGAAAAAGAGGATAATCTTTCCGGTGATGATCTGCGGGAGGGATTAACTGCAATTATCAGCATTAAGATCGAGGATCCTCAGTTTGAGGGACAGACAAAACAAAAGCTGGGTAATTCCGAAGCAAGAAGTGCGGTAGAGAGCATCGTTACGGAACAGCTTACATATTTTCTGGAACAGAATCCGGCAATCGCAAAAATTATCATCAATAAAGCGGCGTTGGCTCAGCGGGCAAGGATTGCTGCCAGAAAAGCAAGAGATGTAGCAAGAAAGAGCAATCTGGCGGACAATATGTCGCTTCCGGGTAAGCTGGCGGATTGTTCGGATAAGAATCCGGAAAATTGCGAGATCTATATCGTCGAGGGTGATTCCGCAGGCGGTTCCGCTAAGACGGCAAGATCCAGAGCAACACAGGCAATCCTGCCTCTTCGTGGAAAAATATTAAATGTAGAAAAGGCGAGAATAGACAAGATACTGGTAAACGAAGAAATTAAAGCCATGATCACCGCTTTTGGAACCGGTATACATGATAATTTTGATATTTCAAAGCTTCGTTACGGTAAGATCATCATCATGACCGATGCGGATGTAGACGGTGCTCATATCGCAACCCTTTTACTTACCTTTTTCTATCGGTTTATGCCGGAGCTGATTCGACAAGGGCATGTTTATCTGGCGCAGCCGCCGCTCTTCAAGCTGGAAAAAAACCGAAAGGTCTGGTATGCTTATAGCGACGACGAACTAGATAAGATATTAAAGGAAGTCGGACGGGATTCTAACAATAAGATTCAGCGGTATAAGGGTCTTGGTGAAATGGATCCGGAGCAGTTGTGGGAAACGACGATGGATCCGGAACGAAGGATTTTGCTGCGGGTTTCGATTGATGAGGAAAACGAATCCGAGATTGATCTGACGTTTAACACGCTAATGGGTGATAAAGTAGAACCTCGGCGGGAATTTATCGAAGCAAATGCAAAGTTTGTAAAGAATCTGGATATATAATGGGGAATGCAGGAACCCTTGCAGTATAAGCAGAGGAAATTGCGAGAAATGGAGGATACAACGTGGACGACAGTACAATTTTTGATAACGTACATGAAATAGATCTGCAAAAGACCATGGAGCGAAATTACATAGATTATGCTATGAGCGTTATTGCAGCCAGAGCCCTGCCTGACGTGCGGGACGGTTTAAAACCGGTGCAGCGGAGAATCTTATATTCCATGATTGAGTTAAACAATGGGCCGGATAAGCCGCATCGTAAATGCGCCCGTATCGTCGGTGATACAATGGGTAAATATCATCCGCACGGGGACAGTTCGATATATGAAGCCTTAGTTAAATTGGCACAGGAATGGAATACCCGATATATGCTGGTAGACGGACATGGAAACTTCGGTTCGGTCGATGGAGACGGCGCCGCCGCAATGCGGTATACAGAGGCAAGACTGTCCAAGATCTCTATGGAAATGCTGGCAGACATCAATAAAGATACCGTAGATTTTATCCCTAATTTTGATGAAACGGAAAAAGAACCTACCGTTCTACCCAGCCGGTATCCGAATCTTTTGGTAAACGGAACCTCCGGTATTGCTGTTGGTATGGCTACGAATATACCGCCCCATAATCTAAAAGAGGTTATCAATGCGGTAGTCCGGATTATTGATAATCGTATACTGGAAAACCGGGAAACGGAGATGGAGGAGATTCTTTCCATCGTAAAGGGACCGGATTTCCCCACGGGTGCTCAGATTCTGGGAACCGGAGAGATCGAAACCGCATATCGGACAGGACGAGGAAAGATCAAGGTTCGAGCCATTTCCAATATTGAACCTATGGCAAATGGAAAGCAGCGGATCGTGATAACCGAGCTTCCGTATATGGTAAATAAGGCCCGTCTGATTCAAAAGATTGCAGAACTGGTAAAGGATAAGAAGATAGAAGGAATCACGGATCTTCGGGATGAATCCTCCAGAGAAGGTATGCGGATTGTTATCGAACTGCGAAAAGATGCCAATGCAAACATCGTTTTGAAAAAACTGTATAAACATACCCAGCTTCAGGATACGTTTGGAGTGATCATGCTTGCGCTGGTGAATAATGAACCAAAGATCCTGAACCTGTTGGAGATGCTTACCTATTATTTGAAGCATCAGGAAGATGTTGTTACCCGAAGAACGAAGTACGAGTTGAACAAGGCGGAAGAACGGGCCCATATCTTAGAGGGCTTACTAATCGCACTGGATAATATCGAACGGGTCATACAGATTATCCGTAATTCAAAAAATGTTGCCGAGGCAAAGGAAAACCTGATGCAGGAATTCGGTTTATCCGATGCGCAGGCACAGGCAATCGTGGATATGCGTCTGCGTGCCTTGACTGGTTTAGAGCGGGATAAGATAGAAAGCGAATATCGGGAATTGATCGAACGCATTGCTGAATTAAAAGCAATCCTGGCAGATGAGAAGAAACTCTTAGGCGTAATCAAGGAAGAGCTGCTTATCATTTCTACCAAATACGGAGATGAGAGAAGGACGTCGATCGGACCAGATGAAGATGAGATAACAGACGAAGAATTGATCAAACGGGAAAATACCATTATCGCCATGACGAAGCTTGGCTATATCAAACGAATGACGGTTGATAATTTCCATGCACAAAACCGTGGCGGTAAAGGCATCAAGGGTATGCAGACCATCGAAGATGATTTCATCGAAGATTTGATCATGACGACTACCCATCATTTCATAATGTTCTTTACTAATATGGGACGGGTATACCGTTTAAAGGCATATGAAATTCCGGAATCCGGACGGACAGCCAGAGGAACCGCTATTGTAAATCTGCTTCAGATGCAGCCGGAAGAAAAGATCACAGCGGTCATACCGATTCGTGAGTTTAAGCCGGGACGGTATCTGTTCATGGCAACGAAAAAGGGAATGGTTAAGAAAACGCCGATCACCGATTATCAGAATATCCGGAAAAACGGATTGGCCGCCATTACCCTGCGGGAAGAAGATGAATTGATCGAGGTTAAATCTACAAATAATAAGAAAGAGATCCTGTTGGTAAGTAAACTGGGTATGTGTATCCGGTTCCGGGAAACGGATGCCAGAAGTACGGGGCGTACTTCCATTGGCGTAAAGGGAATGAATCTGAATGCCGGTGATGAGGTAATCGGTATGCAGTTAGATACCCAGGGTGAGGATCTGTTGATCGTATCGGAAAACGGTATGGGCAAACGGACCTCGATGGACGAATTTGCACCGCAAAACCGTGGCGGTAAAGGTGTTAAATGCTATAAGATCAATGATAAGACGGGCAATGTGATCGGTGTTAAAGCAGTAAACGAAGACAACGAGATCATGCTCATCTCAACGGAGGGAATCGTGATCCGGCTGCACTGCAAGGATATTTCTAAGTTGAGCCGTGTAACTTCCGGTGTGAAGCTGATAAACATGGATAAGGAAAATAATATTACCGTAGCCAGTGTTGCGAAGGTTCGGGACAGCGACCCGGAAGAGGATATTCGCAAGTTAGAACAGCAGCTTTTGGAAGAACAGGAGGCCGGAACGGTCGAAGAGATAACGGATCCGGAAACAAACACGGAAGAAGCGGATACAACGACGGAATCATAAAATGCAGGAAAAGGGGAACGATAGGAATATCTAATCGTTCCTCTTTTTTAAGATAAAAGAAATCGAAAGGATTCAAAAAAGGAACCGCATATGATTCGACTGATCGTAAGTGATATGGATGGTACATTTTTAAATAATCGACAGGAGATTACGGATCGAAATCGGTCTGCTATTGACTATGCCAGAAAGAAAGGCGTTGAATTTATGATTGCTACCGGGCGGAATTATACCAGTATCTTGCCTCTGTTAAAGCAATATGATATTGTTTGCTCCTGTATGCTGATGAATGGAGCCGAGTTTCGGAATGAAGCAGGAAAAGTCGTAAAAAAACTCCCGATTCCCTATGAGAAGGGGCAGGAATTACTAAAGCTGCTGGAGAAGGAAGGATTCTATCCGGAAATCATGGATAGTGACGGGTTTTATACTATCTACACAAAGGAACAGGCGAGGATAGGAATGCTGGGACGTATGCGGTGTCTGCGTCCAAATGCATCTGAAAAAGAACTGGAGGAAATGATGCTCCACTCCGTTTTTTATCAGAATCTGGAATACGCAGACAGCTTGGAAGCCCTGCGGCAGCGGGGAATTGAAATCGCAAAGATCATTATATTTCATCAGGATACAAAACGGATAGAAGCAACCAGAGAGAAGATCCGACAGTTAGGCGGACTTGCTGTCAGCTCATCCTATCCGGTCAATATTGAGATCAATGATATTCATGCGCAGAAGGGGTTAGCATTAAATGCATATATTCAGGAAAGAGGAATAAAAAAGGAGGAAGTAATGGTCTTTGGGGACGGTTTGAACGACTATTCGCTTTTTACGGAATTTCCCAATTCCTTTGCACCGGAAAATGCGATGGAGGAAATCCGGCGGCTTGCAGGGACGATCATTGAAAGCAATGAAGAGGACGGTGTAGGAAAAACGATTTATCGGTATATCTAAAGTCGATTTTTATGAAAAATGATGAAAAAAGGCTGTAAAAATCTGTATAAAATAAATTGTAGAAGAACGTCATACATGGTATAATATTTATGTCAACAATGAGCTGTATTATTCAAACGAGGAAATAAAATGGATTTCAAAGAGATTATGAATTTTTCAGACACCACAAATACCATTGGTGGCGCAATGTTATATATTCTGGCAGGAGTCGGCGCATTGCTGCTAATCCTTTTAATTGTCTGGCTGTTGTTCAAGCTCTCGGCATTTATCAGTAAGAAAAAGGGTGACATGCCAAAAAAGGAAGAACCAAGTGATGAAGAACAGTTATTTGGAGATTAAGAGGTAGCAGGGTATATGAAAACGATACATACGGATACGGTGATAGAAGCTGTAAAACAAATGTGCATAGAAGCGAATTTACAGCTGTCACCGGATATGAAAGCAGTGATTGCAAAAGCAAAGCAAGAGGAAGACAGTACGCTTGGAAAACAGATTCTAGGACAGCTATGTGAAAATCTTGAAATCGCAGCAAAGGAACAGATACCGATTTGTCAGGATACGGGAATGACAATCGTATTTGTTCGGTTTGGTCAGGATGTTCATATTGAAGGAGGCGGACTGGAGGATGCGATTCAGGAGGGTGTCCGTCAGGGGTATCGGGACGGTTATCTTCGAAAATCCGTAGTTCGGGATCCGTTGATACGAGAAAATACCGGAGATAATACGCCGGCGATCATTCATTATGAAGTCATCCCCGGAGATACGATGGAGATTCTGATCGTACCGAAAGGCTTCGGAAGTGAGAACATGAGCCGGATTTTTATGTTAAAGCCGGCAGATGGTATCGAAGGAGTAAAAGCCGCCGTCCTCCAGACGGTACAAGAGGCGGGACCGAATGCCTGTCCGCCGATGGTGGTTGGTATCGGTCTGGGCGGTGATTTTGAAAAATGTGCCATTCTGGCAAAAAAGGCATTGACCAGAAGTCTTGACGAAGGCTCACCGCTGCCGCATATCCGGAAGCTGGAGGAGGATCTGTTAAAGGAGATCAATGCATCGGGAATCGGACCGGGAGGTCTGGGAGGAAAGACGACCGCATTGGCAGTCAATATCGAAACATTTCCTACCCATATTGCAGGTATGCCGCTGGCAGTCAATATCTGTTGCCATGTGAACCGGCATAGCAAGCGAGTTTTTTAAGGCAGAAACATACAGAGGCAGACAATGGAAAAACATATAAAAACGCCAATGACAAAGGAAATAATAGAAAATCTTCATGCAGGGGATTACGTTTATATCACCGGTACGATCTATACTGCCAGAGATGCAGCCCATAAACGAATGTATGACGCCATGCTGGAAGGGAAAGAACCTCCGGTTGACTTAAAGAATGCGGTTATTTATTATCTTGGCCCAACTCCCGCAAAAGAAGGCCAAGTGATCGGATCCGCAGGCCCTACTACCAGTTCCCGGATGGATAAATATGCTCCGTTATTGATGGAGCATGGGGTATCCGGAATGATCGGAAAAGGAAAACGCTCCTTAGCGGTACAGGAAGCAATGAAGAAAAATACTTGTGTTTACTTTGCAGCAGTCGGTGGCGCCGGCGCTTTGCTTTCCAAATGTATCAAAAGAGCGGAAGTGATCGCATATGCGGATCTGGGAACCGAGGCGATACGAAAGCTGGAAGTAGAAGATCTGCCGGTCATAGTAGTCATTGATTCGAGTGGAAATAATCTGTATGAAACGGCGGTTCATGATTACCGGATAACACATGGACTGGAATAAAGGGAAGGAAAAGGAAAGGAGGAAGATGCAGATGGATATGTCAAATCAAGAAATCGACAGCTTTTATCAGGCGATGTGCAACAGTGTAGACGGCTATGTATTTTTATGCAAGCATCCGACCTCTGATTACGAAGTCATACTTCCGCCGGAGCTGGTAAAGGAATTTGAGCTTTCTTCCGAGTATCCAACCCGATATTTTGATCTATGGCTGGAACGGATCCATGTCGAGGATCGGGAAAAGTACATAGGGGCTCTGGAAAGTATGTTTGATAATAAGACAAAAATGTTTTGTCTGCAATACCGGGTATTAAATCGGGAGAAAAAATGGACGTGGATAGAAAGCAGGGCATTTTTAAATTATGATGAAAACGGTGTTCCGATTTTACTTGCCGGCATTATACATGATCTGGGAAAGCAAAATCGTCTGGATCATATAACGGGACTGTTAAATAAATATGCATTTCGGGAAGCTACAAAGCAAAAGATGAAAGAAAAGCTTCCGGTCGGCGTTCTTCTCTTAAATATAGATGATTTTCGGCATATTAACGAGTTGTATACGCAAACCTTTGGAGATAGTGTGTTAAGAGCAATCGGCACATATATTCAAAGCCGGTTGGACAGCAATGCTTCCGTATATCGTATGGACGGAGATGAATTCGCTATTTTAATTACGAATCCACAAGAGGAAGAAGCGGAACGACTGTTTAAAAAAATATCCAATCATTATAAGAATCAAAAGGAGTTACAGGGGAAACGATATTACTGTACATTTTCAGGAATTTATTATGAGATGGAAGAGGGAAATACCTATGACGACCTGGTAAGGGTTTTAAAGGTAGGAATAAATGTTGTAAAAAGGAAGGGTAAAAATCACTTCTTACGGTTTGAACCGGAATTTCTTCAATATAAGGAACGAGAATTAGAACTTTTGGAATTACTTCGGAATTCCATTGAAAATGACTTTAAGGGATTTGAATTGAATTTTCAGCCACAGGTATATGCAGATTCCAAAATCTTAAAGGGAGCGGAAGCACTGCTTCGGTGGAGCTGCGAAAAATATGGCAAGGTGTCGCCGGTAGAGTTCATTCCGCTACTGGAAAAAACAGATATGATACAGTCGGTAGGGAAATGGGTATTTCAGCAGGCGGTTGAAATGTGCAGACGCTGGGTGTGCCTATATCCGCAGTTCAGCATGAGTATCAACGTATCCTATTTACAGCTGTTTGATCCGCAATTTGTCGAATTCATGCATACCTGCATTGAGAAAGCGGGAATCCATTATCAGAATATCATTGTAGAAATAACAGAAAGTAAGTTTATTTCTGATAAAGAGCTATTAAAGCGGGTGTTTGAATCCATTCGAGAGATGGGTATGAAGGTAGCAATGGACGATTTTGGAACCGGTTATTCTTCTCTTGGGCTGCTAAAGGAAGCGCCTGCCGATATAGTAAAGATTGATAAGATATTTGTCCGGAACATTAAAGAGAACAGCTTCGACTCTTCCTTTATCCGTGTAGTAGTTGAATTGTGTCATAAGGTTGGCATTAAGGTCTGCCTAGAGGGTGTTGAGGAAACGGAAGAAATGGAAGTGGTATCTGAAATGGAGCTGGATTTCATTCAAGGGTATCTGTATGGAAAGCCGGAGCGGGCGGAGACCTTTTATCAGATGTATTTGAACCATGGTACGGTATAAATTGAAACCCGTGCGTTTCCGCAAAAAACAGTTGACAAATTCTTTCTAGTTTGATATTCTATTCAAGCGTCACAAGTGAATAATCTTTATATCAATTCAGACATGGAGAAGTACTCAAGAGGCTGAAGAGGCGCCCCTGCTAAGGGTGTAGGTCGTGAATAACGGCGCGAGGGTTCAAATCCCTCCTTCTCCGTATTATTTTTCGCTTTTTTTCAGAAAATTTAAGCAAGAATAATCGAAATATGTGTTGACATTTGATTTTTATTGTGATAAATTATTATCGTTGTCGCATTGTGACAACGATAGATAGCACTATGACAACAGAACAATAAGACAACCCTGAAAATTCAAGAGAAGATTCAGAAAAACGGACAGCCGAAGGAAGCAGGCG
>CANPZL010000026.1 GCA_947589055.1 uncultured Lachnospiraceae bacterium
GGTGAACAGGGGGTGCGCTGCGAAAAATACATTTTTACGAAGCAGATTGAGGAAGAAAATCCGGAAACCGGCAAAATGGAGAAAAAGACGATTCGGTTATCGAAGCCAATGGTAAATACTTTCGTTGTGTTTAATGCCTCACAGATAGAGGGGATTCCAGAACAAGAAGTAGCAGCCTTAGAGCCATTAGAACCGGATCAGATTCTTGAAATGGCAGAAGCATTCCAAAGAAGTAGTGAATGTCCAATTCGGGAAACGAATGAAGGAAGGGCTTATTATTCTCCGACAAACGATGAAATCGTGCTTCCCAATCGAGACGCTTTTTTAGATACGCAGTCGTATTTAGCGACACAGCTACATGAGATGGTGCATAGCACAGCCCATCCGGATCGCCTGCACCGTCCATTATCCATGGTTTTTGGAAGTGAAAATTATGCGCTTGAGGAACTCCGGGCAGAGCTTGGATCTTTTTTTATCCAAATGGATTTAAATTTGCAGTTTGATGCACAGCATTTTAACAGTCACACGAAGTACCTTGAGAGTTGGATCGGTGCATTGGAAAAGGATTCAAACGAACTATTTCGAGCGATTACTGACGCACAAAAAGCAAGTGATTTCTTAGAAGAAAGGTACAAATTACAACTAAAAAAAGAAGCTAAAGAACTAGATACTTTCACTATTTATCAGTTAAAGCACGAAGTACCACCAGACTTTCATTTTCAATCATTAGATGTGTTGCAAACAAAAGGTCTTAACGTAGATCCAGCTAACTATGAGTATATCTATTCTGCACCACTTACACCGGAAACGACACTTGAGGGCATTTTTGAAAAATTTAATATCGATCACCCGGAAGATTTTAAGGGGCATTCTCTTTCTGTTTCCGATGTGATCGTGCTACATCAGAACGGACAAGATACCGCCCATTATGTAGACGATATAGGTTTTTCAGATGTGAGCCAGGCATTTCTACATGAGCCAGAAGCTGTATTTCAATTAGATGGAGAAAGCTATCTATATATTCAAAAAAGTGAAATGGGAATAGATTATACATTTTATGATAAAGATTTTGTTGCACAAGATGGCGGGCAGATTGATAATCCTGATTTAACTATGGATGGAGCCTGTAAGGAAGTCCTTGATTTTCATGAAATGACTGTAAAGCAGGTAGATCGGGTTTCCGTTTTAGAGTTTGAGCGATCACTAGAGCAAATACTTGAAAATGAACCAGTGAAATTAACTAAGCAGGAAGAAGCAGCGGTACGGATGGCAGTTAAGCATGAATTAAAGAAAACTGGATCCGGAATGGAATATTTAGATCATTGGATTAAAAAAGACACTGTGAAACGACAGGAGATAGGTATTCCAATGGAAGAAGCAAGGACGTATTCTTCTATGCGAAATAAATATAAGCAATTATTAGAAAATCCTGAGCAAGTATTAAAAGTTTCAGTAAAATGTTGTTCACGATGAACAAATTGGAAAGGAGATGAAACTATGCATTTTACAAACCGAGACATTGATAATGCAAAGTCTGTTGACCTTGTAAGTCTGGCTAGATATATGGGATATACGCCTAAGAGAATTGGTGCTATGTATACTCTTGCGGAACATGATAGTGTCCGTATTCGTAGCAATGGGCTGACCTATAACCGATATAGCACAGGAACTGGGGGAGATGCGATAAATTTTGTAAGGGAATTTGCAAGCCTTTCCTTTGGAGAGGCAATAGATTACATACTTCAATTTAAAGGCGTAAATCCTGAACAGTACACTAAGATTAAAAAGCTAAAGTCCGAAGAGAAGACAAGTAAGGAAATGATACTTCCAGAAAAGTCGCAACGCTATCAGAGGTTATTTGCTTATTTAATCAAAACAAGAAAAATATCCTCGGAAATTGTGCAATATTGTGTGAAAGAACATTTAATCTACGAAAGCAAAGATCATCATAATATTGTTTTTTTGTCAAAAGATAAAAATGGTGTTGTGCATCATGCATATATGAGAGGCACGAATGATGATTTTCCTTTTAAAGGAGATGTCTCTGGCAATGATAAGCGATATGGGTTTAACCTGGTTGGATCTTCAGATACGCTTTATGTGTATGAAAGTGCTATTGATGCATTGTCAGACTTAGATATGGATAGAAACTGGGCTGTGTCTAGGTTGGCACTTGGAATGTTATCGGATGCTCCTCTTGAAACATTTCTACAGGAATATCCGAATATTAGGAAGATTGAATTCCGGCTCGATAACGATGTATATGGAATGAAAGCAATGACAGAGCTGGACATGAAATATACAGGACTTGGTTACGAAACGAAGAAATGTCCGCCTCTTTTTCCAGAAGGTACTGTTGGAAAAGATTACAACGAATTGCTGATTGTTAAAAAAAACGCTATGCCCGTAATACATCCGGCTAGAGTTGGGCGGTAAATCTAAGGGAGCGTTAGCGACATATAGGGGGTTCAAGGGGGGCTTTGCCCCCTCTTGCAAGATGCATTTTGTCCGACAAAATGCGTATCTTGCAAAAAGAGTTGCAATACGGAATTAGGGAAAATGCAATACAATTTATTTTGAAAAGTGCAATACGTTTCTTCCGAAAGTGCAATACAAATTTTCAAGTGACAAAATCTCATTTAAAGAAAAAATGGAGGTGTTTCAAATGTCAAAATATACCCGGAGAATCACTGTGCGATTAACCGATCGAGAGTACCAGGAAATTAAAGAAAAGGCAAAAAATTCTGATATATCAAAATACATCAGAGGAACTATTTTGAATCATCCATATGAAGATCTGGAGCTGAAAAAAGAGATCCAAAATCTAACCTATGAGATGAATCGGATAGGCAACAACATTAACCAGATTGCTTACTTACATAACAGTAATTTATATAACCCTGAGGATATTGATAATTTATTGCAGATGATGTCTTTTATCCGGAATTTAATCGTGGATTTCAGAAAACGAATATTGAAGAAAGGGGATTGATTTTATGGCAATTACCAAGATTTTATATATCAATTCATCACCTAGGGGTGCGACTACAACACACTTGGTTAATTCTATTGATTATATTCTTAATCCGAAAAAAACAAAGAATGGTCTGCTTACCGGTTCTCTGAACTGTGATAAAGATAATGCCTTTCAGGACATGATGGATACCAAAGAATTCTATGGCAAGACAGATTTGCGCCAGGGGTATCATATTATGATTTCTTTTAGTCCTGGTGAAACAGATGAAGAAACAGCAATGGACATTTTACATCGTTTCGCTGAAAAATTTATCGGAGAAAAATATGAATGTGTATATGCTGTGCATAATGACAAAAATCATATGCACGGACATTTAGTGTTTAATTCGGTTTCCTGCCAGAACGGAAAAAAATATCATTATGCAAATGGTGATTGGAAAAGGGAAATTCAACCAATCACAAATTCCTTATGTGAAGAATATGGTTTAGAAATTATAAATTTGAACGAAAAGGGATTACAAAAATATGACAATTATGGCGAGTGGTACGGTGATAAAAAAGGATTTTTGCCGCTTAATATGGAGCAGATAAAAGCGGATATGGATGAGGCGGTAATCGCATCTGTAAACATGGATGAATTTATTGAGTACCTGAAATTAAAAGATTATGATGTGAAATTAGGAAAGCATATGACGATTAAAGCTCCAGATCGTGAAAGAGGTATTAGAACTTATAGACTAGGTTATGCTTATACGCCAGAGGGACTTGAAAAACGTCTGGCAGGCGAAGAATATAACTTAGATACATATTCCGTTGATGAAATAGAAGAGCGATCAAAAATGAAACGAGTTGGATACCATGCGAAAGGTTTGCATGGCGTAAATTCTAAAAACCAATATTATCAATATCAGGATGATGTCCGGCATTTGCAAAAAATGCAACGCCAAAATACATATTTATCAAAATATAATATACAGACTTCGACTGATTTAAGAAATAGAGTAGAACGTTTGACCCTTTTAGAAATGCAATTTTCCCAGGAACGCATAAATATTTTTGGCGAACGTAAAAAGCATAAAGAAGCTATTCGGATATTAAACAGCAGCAGCATGACGGATCTGGAAAAAAATGCATCTTTATTACAACAGGGATACAATCCAGAAAAGATCCGACTTTTTGAAAAGGAGAGCAAATTAAAATTGGAAGAGCTGCGGAAAAGGAAACGCTCTTGTACATTTGAATTGCGAATGTGTGAAGAAATTCGTCAGACTGAACTAAGAAGAACTAGGTAAGGGTTTCAATGAAAAATCTGAATGTTATAATTTACATAGAGAGGGAGGTGAAAAGAATGGATGAAAAAGAATTGTTGGAAAAGGCAAAGAAAATGGAACTGGATGAATGGCAAATGGTTCAGGTGCGTTTAGGACTTAAACTGCTTCCAGTTACTTCTATTGAAAGTTATATGCGAAAGGAATTGTCACATCGTCAAATGGAGCAAATGAGAATTGCATTGATGGATGGAATACCATTAGAAGATGTTATTCAAATGATGAATCCAGAAATTGATTTCCAAGAAATGCAACGAAGAAGAATAGCATATCAGCTGTTGAATTTATCTGAAATAACTCAGTCACTTACAGAAATAAGGGGTTTTTGTGATCGGACAAGGCAAGATGAGGAAACAATTAGTCAATTAAAAGAAAAAATCAAGGAAAAAGATACTAGTTTGCAACAATTACAACATGAACTGGAAGAATGTAGAAAGCAAAATTTTGTTCATGATGAACAAGTAACGAACGAGAGTGAGAGTGTAGAAACTTCTGTTATGGAAAAAAACAAGCCTTTTTGGTTTGGACGAAAACGCTCGAAAGATAAATATATTCAGTTGATTAAAAAAAATGATTATACAGCAAATCAGTTGGAAGAAATTAGGCTTTCCTTGGAAGATGGATTGCTAGAGGATCAATTATTGTTTATTTCTAGACAAAAAGATGCTGCTAAAATGAAACAGCTTCGTTTATTTTATAAACAAATCAATAATAAAGATAACGATGGTGTAAAGCAGCAGACCAAAGAGAATCCAGATGAAACAATCAATGCGGAAGATCCCTTTTTGTTTAATATAGATGAAGAGATAATTCCAGAAGCTTCATTGCTTTAGAACAGGATTAGGATTACAGGGAGGAAACAATGAAAGATCTAATTATGCAAATGGATAAATTGATTTTAGAAAAACAAAGAGAGTCTATTAAAGGTACATTATCAATTTTTGAAGCAGAGCGGGGGATCGATTTCCGCTCGCAAGTAAAAGTAAAAGAAAGGGGAAAAGAATATGGACGATACAGCACAAATTGTAAAAACGGCCGTTGATCTGGTTAAAACTCCTTTGCAGATTGTTAAAATACCTGTTGGGGCTGTATCTATGGCATTTCAAATGTCAATGTCTGGGGCATATGGAATTCAGGCAATTACAAGTTTTTATCAAATGATTAAGCAAAGGCTTGATTATGAACAAGCTATTGGTGGAACAGAAATGGAAAAATTGATTGAGGTTTCCGGTGGAGATGTTCAGCTGCTTCAAATTCCGGGAAAACCAGAAAAATGCCTGCAGGAAATGCTACAGTTATTTGAAAAATATCAGATTCCTCATAGCATGGCTCCAGAGTTGAATAAAAACGGAATGGCAGAAATAATGTTTCCAACAAACGCAACGCCTCGTGTTAACCTTATTATTGAAAAAATGGGAATTGGTTCGATAGAGACACCAGAAGAGTATATTATTAACAATGCGGATTCAAAATTGCTCGCTGCTGAATTAAATGGATATGATCCAGAAGCCCCTACGGAGAAATTAGTTTTAAATACCACATTATCAAATATTCCGGTGGAGGGTCAGGCGACAGTTTTGAAGCCGGATGATATACCATTGGCACAGCGAAAGATCATTGAGCAAATGCAAATAAATATGAAAATGGGAGATGAATCGAGACAAGCCTTTTCATTGAATATCGAAAGTCTTGTAAAATCACAAAATGAGGAAAGCGTTTTGACCCGTATTCCCGGCACCGATAATTATGTCCGCTTCCCAAAAAGAGAGGCATTCCTGATTGACAACGATCAAACGCTTTTGATCTTTACTGATAAAAAGGCAGAAGTAAGTATTTTCAATAACCTGAACCAGCACATTGATACAATGAGTTTTGAAAAGTTGCACAAACTGCATTATGATCGAGTGTCTAAAATGAGCCGACGGAGAATGGATCAGGCAAAGATTATGAATCCTGTTCCACCAGTAAAGTCGATGTAGAAAGGAGCAAAGACTTATGAAAAAAAGGACTTTGATTTTTAAATATTTCATGCTAGGCATTATTATTGAATATTGTATGTATCTGATTGCTGGTTCATGGGGTGGAACGATTTATGAAATTTTGCCGAAACTGGAAAAAGTAATGAGTAACCCGCTTGGATGGTATTTTAATAAATACACTATCATTTTTCTTTTAATTGGTATTGGTATTACATTCATTTGGTATTTATTTGACATAACAAAACCGGCTATGATGCCTGGCAAAGAATATGGTACAGCTCAATGGGGAAATATACGCAGCATAGAAAAGCGTATGATAGAAAAAGGTAATGTCAAGGAAATTCGTCAATATTCGGAAAATTTCAAGATAAGCACAAATTCTGACTTTACCGGATGTAACAATAATGTTTTTATTGTTGGTGGATCTGGCACGAGAAAATCATGGTCAGGACTGCAACCGAATATCTGGTTAGAGAATGGCTCGATGCTGATTACGGATCCGAAAGGAGAGCTGCTCGCTAGAAATGGAAAAAAACTGATCCAAGATGGATATGTAGTGCGTGTATTAGATCTTATCGACATGAAGCTTTCAGATCGCTATAATCCCTTTTCTTATATTCGGGAATCGGCCGATATACCGAGAATGGTTGATTGTATTATCAGGAGTACATCTCCTTCTGAAAAGGGAAAGAAAAAAACTGGTGGTGATCCCTTTTGGGAAAATTCAGAATCTCTTTTTTTGCAAGCACTATTTTATTATGTCTGGATGGAAGAACCGGAATGTAATCGTAGCATGAGAAGAGTTATGGAGTTATTGTCGATGGCAAAGTATAGTGATGATGGAATCCCTTCTGATCTTGATGAAATAATGTATGCATTATCCATAAAGAAAAAAACTCATCCGGCAGTACGAAAATATAATGAAGTAATGGGCGGTGCCGGCGACACCGTTAGGAGTGTTATAATAAGTGTTCATGTAAGGATGGCACTTTTTGAAGAAGAGGATGTTTTACGCATTTTTGACGCAGATGATTTTCAAATAGGAACTTTTGGCGCTGGAATAAATATGGATGGAAAGACCAAAACAGCAGTTTTTATTAAAATTCCTGATAATGATAAAACTTATAATTTTATTGCAAGTATGTTTTATATGCAAGCTTGCAGAGAATTATATAGACTGGCCGATCGGGTATATCACGGAAAGTTACCGATTCATGTTTCTTTTTGGTTTGACGAATTTGCGAATATTGCTTTACCGGACGATATTATTGACAGATGGATTGCAACTTGCCGCTCCAGGAATTTATCTTGTATTATCATTATTCAAAACTTAGCCCAGATTAAAGCTATGTATGATAAAAAGTGGGATACGATTCCTGGTAACTGCGATGTTCTTTTGTACTTGGGCGGAAATGAACAAGAAACACATGAATATATTTCAAAACTTCTTGGCAAGCAGACTATATATAAGCGGAATTCATCTGAAACTCGTGGCAGTCATGGAAGCTCATCAAGGACTTTAGACGTTTTGGGAAGAGATTTAATGACTGCTGACGAAGTAGGCAGTCTAAGTAATGAAAAATGCATTATCAAAGTGCGGGGGTGTTATCCTATTATTGATAATAAGTATATACCATTCAATAAGGCTAATTTTGCCTTAATTGAAAAACTAGGGGTTTATGAACATAAACCAATCAGAGATAACCAGTATTTCAAAATTTTAACACCTCAGGAATTAGAGGCTTGTGAGAGGGATGCACTTCTTATGCCGGATCGGATCCAGATTACTTCTATGACGATTGAAGAACTATGTCGTTTAGTAGAAATAGCAAAGCAGCAAGTAAATCAAGATCGTCATTTTACGATTAAAAACATACCGTTCAGGCAGACAGAAAAAATTGTTCATAATGAACAAAAAGCTGTTTATAAAGGTAATTCATTGACGGACATATTGTCAAAATACATTCTTGATGATGGAAAAATGAATCTTATCAAAAAAGGCGTGAGTAATGGTTTAAACGACGAGCAGATCATATGTATGTTAAATAAATCATCGGAAGAGTGGGAGAATTATCTGACGTTATTTAAAGAAATGAATGCGAGAAAGGTTGCGAACTAAAAAGAACTAAGTTTTACTGTAAAGAACTCTTTTTTATGTTATAATTAACTTGTAAAAATAGGTGTGAAAAAAGCGAAAGGATTTTCGCTTTTTTTGCTTTTAAAGAAAAAAGGAGGAAGATACTATGTTTACATTGGATGTAAGAGCTACCATTTTTGAAAAAGATAATTTGCGAGGTCTTGCAACTGTATCATTTGGCAGCGATGTAAAACTAAATGGCATTCGGATCATGGAAGGAAAAGAGGGAAAATTGTTTGTTTCGCTCCCTTCATTTAAAGCTGGGGATGGAACATACAAAGAATATTTTCATCCGATCACAAAAGAGTTTAAAGAAAAGTTTGATGAGCAGATATTAGGTGCTTACCAGAATGCACTGGATGGCATAAAACACACATCAAAAGCTGAAGGAGATGTGACGATCTCCAATGTTAGAGCAACTGAATTTAAAAAAGATAATTTGCGAGGTCTTGCAACGGTTGTTCTGGATGATAGCTTTGTGTTGCAAAACATTAAGATAATGCGGGGAGAGCATGGGCTGTTTGCATCTATGCCATCTTACAAAGGAGCGGATGGTAATTATCATTCATATGTCGAACTTGGTAATGAATTTAAGAAAACATTGAATGCTAAAGTAGTAGATGCTTTAAAAGCTCCGGATAAAAAACCAATTCAGGGAGAGGAAAAGAAACCAGAGCTGGATGTAGCAAAGAAAGAAACAGCAGCAAAGAAGAAAACGGCAGCAAAGAAAACCGGCGTGGATGCACCAAAGCAGCAGGCAGTAAAGACACCAGCACCGGCTAGATGATGTAAATAGTGTACCGTTAAAATCAGGGACGAATCATTCACTATAGGGAGTGTTATTATGAATCGACAATATATTAAAACTGGAAACATTGATGAGATCATATCTACCATGTCCGAAGATAATACCATTGCTAAAGAGATTCTTTGTAATTGTATGCAGGAATTTGCTTCGACTTGGAAATACATTGAGTGGTTGATTGTTCTGGATGATATGAACATCAGAGGTAATCAAATACAGATCGCCTATGAGAATTATGCTACAGGTGATATTAAAATGTTGATAAAAGGTATTGAGAATAGGGATCCAAACATTGTAGATCTAATCAATTCCGCATATGTATTTGAAGAAAGAGCCTGTTTGAGTGGAGCAGAACGTCCGGGAAAGGTTATTTTAACAGATCACAATAATGAAATTTGGTTAATTGATACATCTTGGCAAGTAAAATATCGTTTTGGAGATGAAACTGAAATACTAGTATCGGATTCAAAAGGGAGCTGTAAAATTTCAAGTATAAAGTATCTTAATGATTATTTTATTTTAATTGATAATTTCGTTATGCATATTTGGGAATTTGCAAATGTGATGGAGACGAAGAAATATCATTATGTACCCGCATTGCCTCGAAAGATCAATATTTATCAGTCAATATTGTATCACCCACCAAAGACCAAACGGGAGTTGAAGCGGCATCAACGAAGTTTGCAAGTAAATTAGGAGGAAAACTGTATGAGACAATATGAATTAAAAGAAAACACTAGAGAAATTAAGTATGCAGATAGAAAAGAAATTCAGGAGGGCTGCACACTTAATCAAGATTTTTGTGAACCAACAGTTGTTAAAAGTTTTTTGGATAAAAAAGAAGCATTAGATGCCTTAAAAGAATATGAAACTAGTATTCGTGAGGTTCATGCTGGCAGAAATTCATATTTTAAGGTGGTGGAATATTATGTTGAAGAAAATGTGTATGATTCAGAAGGAGAGTGGATTGGAGGCGGCGATGTATGGGGATTTTCGCATATGCCAGATGATATGCAAATAGTTCAAAAAACGGTAATCCCTAAATCCCATCCGGTTAGAGCCGGACGGTAAGAAAATAGATGTCCGGCTTTGCTATTCTAAATATATCTGATAACTTCATGGTGCAGATTCCTCTGTACCAATATCCGTAAGAACACCGGCAACCCGGTCATTCTTCATAGAATACCGCTGGGACAGATACCGCATAGCAGCACCGGATTCACCATCCGGACCACCCAATGGCAGATATAATCTATAAAGAGACAGAATTGGACAGACATAGGATACGTTTTTCACGTTTTTGGTAAACCATTTGTATTGGTAAAGTTCGGAGGAAATGGTTTTTCTCCTTCGGAGTAAGGGAAGGATTTTTAAGTAGAAGTATCTCCTCCGGCGATAGGATCGGTGTGATGGCGTTCCAGACCAAGCTCTCTAAATCCGAAGCCTTTACATAATGGGAACACTTGCAGAGACCGTGGTTATAGCCGCCGCATTGGAAGGAACGCCCCTTCTGGATATGAACCAGCTTTCGCCCACAGTTGCTGCAAGCTACGACATTTTTTAGAAAATATTCCGTAGAAGAATTGCCGGAAGTAGTCCTTCCTGTCTGGGTATCCGCAATAGCTTTTTGTTGATGAAAGTCTGCCGGTTCCCGTCTCTGTGCCTGTTCCCACAGGACTTCTGAGATCAGGGGTACATGAATACCGTCGATCCATTCCATTTCTTTCTTTAAATAATAGCGGTCGTATGTCATAGGTTCGGATACCGGGGAATGAGGAAAAGCCGGCTGTTTTCGAAGCTTCCCGATATATACGGGGTTATGAAGGATATAAGTGATTCCACGGGCGTCAAAGTGGTTTCCACGAATGGTTCGTACACCCTTCTGGTTCAGACTGGCAGCGATCGTACCGGGCGGTTTTCCCCGGACATATTCCTCGAAGATAAAAGATACCCAGTGTGCCTCCGTTGGCTCCGGTACGAATTCTCCGGCGCTGATCCGGTAGCCGAAGGGCGGAATAGAAATCGGTCTGCCTCTGGAAAATCGTTCCTGCATTCCCCGTTTGACCTCTTGGGCTAGATTGATGGAATAGTATTCATCCATAGCTTCGAGCAGGGCTTCTATCAAGATAGAAGTAGGATCGGCGGAAAGCGGTTCCGTAATGGATATAACATCAATTCCGCAATCCCTCCGCAGCATGGATTTATAAAAGATACTATCCTGTCGGTTTCGGGCAAAACGGGAAAACTTCCAGACTAAGATCTGCTGGAAGGGACGGTCTTGTTTGGCCAGTGCGATCATCTTCTGGAAGGCGGGACGTTTGCTTGCAGTCCTTCCGCTGATGCCTTCGTCGATGAAAACATATGCGTCCGGTATCTGAATATCATGCTGTTTGGCATACTCTCGGATTCGTTTTAACTGGCTGTCAGGTGAGAATTCAATCTGATCTTCTGTAGAAACTCGGATATAGGCGGCTGCGATCATGGCAAATCCTGTTTTTTATTAAGGTATGCCGGTAAAAAATGGAATATGTTCGCAAAAAATATGCAAAATCATAATTTTCTATTGACGTTCGGCATAATATATGTATAATGGATTTTGTGTTTAGTGAAACTAAACTTAAAGTTTAGGATTAAAAAACAGGTGATTGACATGGAAATAGGGAAGAAGATTAAGGCATTACGAATTCAAAAGGGACTGACACAGGAAGAACTAGCGGACAGGGCAGAACTGACAAAGGGATTTATTTCTCAGGTAGAACGGGATCTGACCTCTCCCTCTATTGCAACCCTTATTGATATTCTGCAATGTCTGGGAACGGACTTAAAGACTTTTTTTAACGATTCGGAGGATAAACAGGTAGTATTTTCCAGTGCGGATTTTTTTGAAAAAAGGGACTCTGAGTTGAAAAATACGGTAGAATGGATTATCCCCAATGCGCAAAAGAATCTGATGGAGCCGATCCTGCTTACCATTGAGGCTGGCGGTTCCACATATCCGGATAATCCGCATGAGGGTGAGGAATTCGGTTATGTCCTAAAAGGCAGTATCGAGATACATATTGGCAATCAGCTGTATATTGCAAAAAAGGGTGAGTCCTTTTATTTCACACCTTCCCATAAGCATTATATTACTTCCGGTGGCGGTGCGAAGCTTTTGTGGGTGTCAACGCCGCCCAGTTTTTAGGAAATGAAGCAGGGAACGAAAACCGGCAGGAGGTAGAATATGAGCAATGTTTTGATTGAACTGAAAAGTCTGACGAAAAATTTTGAAGACCAACAGGTACTGAAGGGAATCGACCTGAATATCCATGAGAATGAATTTGTAACGCTGTTAGGCCCTTCCGGATGCGGGAAGACGACGACGCTGCGGATCATAGCGGGCTTTGAAGAACCGAGCGGGGGCGAGGTATTGTTTGATGGTGTGGATATTTCAAAGGTTCCGCCCTATAAACGGGAAATCAACACTGTTTTCCAGAAATATGCCTTATTTCCGTTTCTGAATGTTTATGAAAATGTGGCATTCGGATTAAAAATTAAGAAAATGGATAAGAGCCTGATCGACCATAAAGTAAAAAAGACCTTGAAGCTGGTTGGACTAGAGGGGTTTGATAAACGAGATGTCACCAGACTTTCCGGCGGACAGCAGCAGCGGGTAGCGATTGCGAGAGCATTAGTAAATGAGCCAAAGGTACTGCTTTTGGATGAACCGCTGGGAGCATTAGATGCTAAGCTGCGGAAGGAAATGCAGGGAGAATTGAAAAAGATACAAAAGGAGGTAGGGATTACTTTCATTTTTGTGACGCATGATCAGGAAGAAGCTCTTTCCATGTCGGATACGGTAGTGGTCATGCATGAAGGGATTATCCAGCAGGTAGGAACGCCGGAGGACATCTATAATGAACCGGAGAATCGTTTTGTAGCAAGCTTTATCGGAGAATCCAATATTATAGAAGCCTGTATGTTAAAGGATATGCTGGTCTCCTTTGACGGTTATGAATTTAAATGTGTTGATAAGGGCTTTAAGGAAAATGAATGTGTGGAAGTGGTGATCCGGCCGGAGGATATTGATATTGTCAGGCCGAAGGAGGCTCAGATCAAGGGGACGGTAAAATCTATTGTTTTTAAAGGCGTTCATCATGAAATCGTCGTTGAGACAGAGCATCGGGATTACACCATTCATACGACGGATTATTATGAACCGGGTCTCAAAGTCGGGCTGACCTTTGGACCGGATGATATTCATGTTATGTATCGTATGGATTGGGAATAAGGAGGCGGCCATGAAGCATTTTACCAAGCTGGTACGACCATATATCATATGGGCAGTGGTTATTATTTTGTTACCGCTGCTGTTGATCGTATTGTATTCCGTGACGACGGGAGGAAACGATCTGGTAAACATTCAGTTTACACTGGATAATTTTCGTAGAATGACGGAGCCGGTATATCTGGCGGTTTTTGCAAAGTCCTTCCGGTTGGGACTGACGGCGGTGGGAATCTGTCTGTTTGCCGGTTACATATTGGCATATTTTATCACTTTTTTCAGTGAACGGACACAAAGTCTTTTGATTTTGCTGGTTACGATTCCGATGTGGATCAATACGCTTTTGCGGACCTATGCATGGATTTGTCTGTTGTCTGATAACGGGGCCGTTAACACGCTTTTGCAGATGTTAGGGTTTCAGCCGGTTACCATGATGTATACGGATTTTGCAGTGCTGATCGGGCTGGTAAGCGATCTGCTTCCTTTCATGGTTCTGCCCATTCATACCTCGCTCTGCAAGATCGATCATTCCCTGCATGAGGCGGCGATGGATTTGGGAGCAAACAAGGTGCAGACCTTTTGGCGTGTGACGTTTAAGCTGTCCCTGCCCGGTGTATTAAACGGAATCATTATGACCTTTTTATTGTCCATTTCCACCTTTGTCATACCGAAGTTGCTGGGAGGCGGACAGTATATGTTGATTGGAAACCTGATTGAGAATCAGTTTATTTCTGTGGGCGATTGGAATTTTGGCAGTGCTATTTCCGTTATTCTGGCATTCATTATCCTGCTTGCCATCACAGGAATGAAACAGTTCGATCAGGAAGAGGGAGAGGAGGAATAAGATGAAAAAAAAGCGTAAGCTCGGTTCCGGACTCTATATCACCCTTTGTTTTTTATTCCTGTATCTTCCGATTTTGGTAACGATGGTCTATTCCTTTAACTCATCGAAATCCCTTACCAAATTCGAGAGTTTTTCACTTCGATGGTATGAGAATCTGTTTTCCAGCGGTGAGATCATGCATGCGGTTTACGTGTCCATTACGATAGCTTTGTTAGCTACCGCTATTTCAACGGTTTTAGGAACGCTAACTGCGATCGGCCTTTCAAAGACTAGAAGGATCCTGAAGGAAGCCATCTTAAATGTAAATAATATACCGATCATGAATCCGGATATTGTAACAGCGATCGGGCTGATGATTTTATTCTCGTCAATTAAGCTGGAAAAAGGATATTTTACTATGCTACTGGCACATATTGCCTTATGTACCCCATACGTCATTACCAGTGTCTACCCGAAGGTAAGGAATCTGGATCCAAATCTGGCAAATGCGGCAATGGATCTGGGAGCTACGCCGGTACAGGCGTTGACAAAGGTTATTCTCCCTATGATAAAGGAAGGGATTTACGCCGGAGTATTGTTAGCATTTACCATGTCCTTTGATGATTTTGTCATATCCTATTTTGTTACGGGAAACGGCATATCCAATATATCCATTATTGTATATAACATGACAAAACGAACCAATCCGACGATCAATGCATTGTCGACCCTGGTGATTTTGGTAATTGTAGTTACCCTTGTTCTTGTTCACCTGATTCCGTATCTGAAACGAAGGCGGGAGGAAGGACGGGAAAAAGAAATTGATAGTTTACTGCCAAAGGAGGAAGTGGAATGAAGAAAAATCCATTCAAAAAAGGAATCTGTTTATTATTGGGAACGCTGTTAGCGGCCTGCCTGTTAGGCGGCTGTGGCAATTCCGGAAAGCCGGTACTGAAAGTGTACAGCTGGGGAGAATATTTGGATACCAGTCTGCTTAGTGAATTTGAAAAAGAATACGACTGCAAAGTGATCTATGAGACTTTTGATTCCAACGAGTCCATGTATACTAAGCTGCAAAGCGGAGAGACCTATGATATACTGGTGCCTTCCGATTACATGATCGAGCGGCTGATAAAAGAGGATCGCTTACAACCGATCGACTGGTCACTTGTACCGAATGCCGCAGGTCTCGATGAAGCGGTCATGGGTGAGGAATTCGATCCGGATAATACCTATTCCGTTCCATTCTTTTATGGTTCGGTAGGTATCCTTTACGATACCACTGTAGTAGATGACGCTGATTTATCAGATGGCTGGGAGCTGTTACGGAATCCCAAATATGCCGAGGACATTTATATGTATGATTCGGAACGGGATTCCTTCATGCCTGCATTAAAGGCATTGGGGTATTCCATGAATACAACGAACCATGAGGAGATCGATCAAGCGTATGAATGGCTGATCGATCAGAGAGATACCATGGATCCCGTCTATGTTGGAGATGATGTAATGGATAACATGATTTCCGGAAACAAAGCGCTGGCAGTTGTCTATTCCGGTGATGCCGCTTATACGATGCGGGAAAATGAAGACCTTGCGTTTTTTGAGCCGAAGGAAGGAACTAACATCTGGCAGGACGCTATGGTGATCACCAGTGATTGTACGGAAGTGGAACTGGCACACGCCTATATTGATTTTATGTTGGAACCGGAACATGCCTATGCAAATACTGTGGAAGTAGGATATACCTCTCCGGTTGTAGAAGCAAGGACGAAGGCGGCAGAGGAAGATTTTGCAGGGATTCCGGCATATCTGCCAAGTACGCTTGGGGATAACAACGAGGTATTCCGGTATCAGGATCAGGAGACAAAGGAATACTTTTCCGAGCTTTGGACAAAGGTAAAGGCAGCGAATTAAAGATTGATAGATTATAAAAACGATTCGGAGCAGGTTTATTCCTGCTCCGAATCGTCTTCTTGATGAAGGGCGGATACGATCTCGTCAAAGGCTTGATTGATCGTATCTAAGTGATCTGCGTTATCAGATTTTTCTGAATGGTCTTGTTCTGGCTGTTTTGTATCGGGTGTGTCGTTTGTCTCTTCCTCTTCCGGTGGTGTTGTCTCTTCCGGTTCGTTGAGGTTGGTAGGAAGGGGAATGCCTTTTTCATTTTTTTTGCGTAACCGCTTCCGGCTGTCCTCTCCTATGAGACGGTAAATGGTAGCTGCCAGAGGAACGCCGATCAGCATACCAAAGACACCGTTTAGGCTTGCGCCGATCGTAACGGCAGCCAGTACCCAGATGCCCGGAAGACCGACAGAGGAGCCGACTACCTTCGGATAGATCAGATTTCCTTCTAATTGCTGTAGGACAATAATGAAAACTACGAACAGCAATGCCTGAATAGGCCCGCCCTGTGTAAAGACCATAAAAGCGCCGACGATGGCACCGATATAGGCGCCAATGACTGGAATCAGGGCAGTTGCCCCGACTAAGGTTCCGATCATGGGGGCATATGGAAAACGAAAGATTGTCATACCCAGACTGCAAAGCAGGCCGAGGATAACCGCTTCCGTACACTGTCCGACAATAAAATTAGAAAAGGTCTCGTTAGCGACGCCGCAGATATGGTAGATACGATCTGCCAGCTTTGGACGAAGATAGGCATAAACTAACCGTTTTATCTGCCGGCCTAATTTTTCCTTAGAAGCAAGTGCATATATGCCAAATACCAAGGCGATAAAGAAGCGGACAACTTTGCCGCCGATGTTGGAGACGATGCTGATGGAGGAATCCATAATGGTTCCAAGCTTTCCGGAACCGTCCGATCCGAAGATCATAGCGAGCAGCTTTGTAGCCGATTGTTCCCAGTTAATGGATTCTGTATTTTTCAGGTCAATCCCAAGATTTGTGCTAAGCCATTCCTCCAGAGGCGGAATACGACTGATAAACTCTGCTGTTTTGCTGATAATACTATCGGATGAGGAGGAAAGCTCATGGGATAGCAGAGTGAATGCGCCGATCAGTTCCGGTATGACGATGATGCAGACGCAGGCGATTACCAGCAGGATGATTAACAGGGAAAGAAAGATGCACACCGGACGCCTGCTTTTTACCAGGAATGCATTCTTGGCTTTTGGAAAATAAATCTTCTCCAGCCGAACCATAATGATATTGATGACGAAAGCGATGGCAAATCCCAAAAAGATCGGTGACATGAAGCCGATCAGTACGACCAGTCCCTGCATGGCAGCATCAAAGTGCATGATGATCAGGACTGCTATTACAAGTAGTAGTATAGTTTTAAGAATTACCCGGTCCAGTTCTTTTCGATCCATATGTATAGTCCTTTCTAATGTGCAGCGTTACAGCTTTTTATAAGTATTTCCCAAAGAAAGCTATATATTCAGAATAGCATAGCAAATCGGTTCTTTCAAGTGAAAGTATATCCTGCCATTGGCACCACCATACTGAGATATAATGGCCTGTGCCAGTTTAGCGTCGGTCACTTTGATATTGACCGGAAATTGTAAACGTTTTTCATAGATCCACATAGCTTACACCTCCCCTTGCCAAGGCCACGGACCTTGATTCCACTGCCATTCATTTCCGCAGGTTACGTTGTATCGATTCAAGGGTCCATAATACTTGGTGTATTCCTTGACAGCCTGTTTCCGCTGCTCTTTGCAGGTGTTGTAGTATTCCAGGGCTTCCGCATTGTTTGGGTGTGTGTCGAGGAATAGCGTCACATCGTCGAGAGCAAGACTGACAGCGTCGATATATCTCAGTAATTGTTTTTGATTCATGCTGTTCATGCACAGTTACCTCTCTTTCCGCAGAAGATTAGATTTAGATCCACGAAGATGGTTCCTTCACATAAGCCCTTTTCCGGGGTATACAAATCGCCCCATTTCTGCATGGGTACATAACCCATACCAATCGGAAATTCATCATGATCGTGGTGATGTCTATCCTTGCAAGGGGTATTCTGTACGACGCTGGGGTTAGGCATTTGCTGCCGCTGCCCTTGTCGTGAACAACCGCCGTTATTACATTGACGATTCATGTTATAACCACTGCCGCCGGACATATTGCGGCCTTGTGGGTATCTGACTGGTTCCATGTTTTGCCTTCCTTTCTGTTCCGCATTTACGGTGTTATATTGTTATCTTATGTCGAGACCTTTGAAATGGTGAAAAAGAAAGAAAAAAGCCGCTTTTATTCAGCAGCTTCTTCGGGATAAAAGATATGGGTTTCATCCAGGATATGAAAGTTTCCCTGTTCCAGTTTTAGAAGAATGACGTTGCAGTTTTTTTGCAATCCGCCGGACCAGAATTGTGACAGATCATGGCCCTTTACATAGGTCATAAGTGCTTTGTTGATGGCTCCGTGGGCGACGATCATAACACGCCGGCAGACTGGCTCCAGTGGGAGGATCACTTCCTCCATGAAGCTGGCGGCCCGTTTACAGAGCTGTTCTAAGGATTCCCCGTTTTTCGGCGCCCGATATAAATGCGGCTGCTTGAAGAAAAAGCGGAAGGAACAGTCTTGATCGGCCAGAAGAGACGACATATTTTTTCCTTCATATTCGCCGAAACATAGTTCCCGCAGACGATCGTCTGTAATGATTTCTACATCTTGACTGCCGCGAAACAGACAGGCGGTTTCATAGGCACGTTTTAACGGGCTGGAAAAGATCCGGTCAAAGGAAGTGCATGAAAGAGCTTCGCCGGACAACCGGGCAAGCCGGCGGCCCGCCTCGCTTAATGGCACATCCGTGCTTCCCTGTAGCAGTTTTTCCTTATTCCATTCTGTTTCTCCGTGACGAACGATATATAACTCCATAGCAGGCTCCTCATCGTTTAACCGTTATCTGAATCCGTACATGAATTCATAACGA
The DNA here is from genome assembly GCA_947589055.1 of uncultured Lachnospiraceae bacterium. Lineage (GTDB taxonomy): Bacteria > Bacillota > Clostridia > Lachnospirales > Lachnospiraceae > CAG-632. The sequence continues at coordinate 19,210 of CANPZL010000026.1, forward strand.
TTATAGTTGGTGCATAGAAATTTGTCAAAGTGACATATTGTCATTCCGGCGGAAACGCTGTAGAATTGCAGATAACAAGGAAAACAGAAAGGAATGCGAAATGGAATTCCAAAAGATTGAAACGATTCATCAGGGTCGATTTATCACCCGTTATAATGTGACCTATAAAACAAGGGACGGTCAGGATAAAGTATACGAAATGATAAGCCGGGATCCCGGTCTGACGGATTTTGAAAGTCTGAGCGAGCATAAGACGGATGCGGTGGTTTTGATTATGGAGGACGAGGCCGGTGAACGGATTTTATTAAACCGGGAGTACCGTTTGGCGGTAGGCGGCTGGGTCTATAATTTCCCCGCGGGGCTGATCGATCCGGGGGAAACACCGGAGGAAAGCGCCGCAAGAGAACTAAAAGAAGAAACCGGACTGGATTTGATAAGAATTATAGACGTTATTCCGGATAGCTATAGTGCGGTAGGCTTTAGTAACGAAAAAAATAAGTGTATTGTTGGAATTGCAGGAGGCAGCTTTGCACCCAGCAATTCTACCGTAGAAGAAATCGAGGCAGGCTGGTATACGAAAAACCAGGTACGCCGCTTGTTAGACACAGAATTATTTGCCGCCAGAACGCAGGCATACTGTTATCTTTGGGCAAGACAGACATAAGCAGATTGAGGTTTTAATTATGAAAGATTTAACGAAGGGAAATATCATGAAGCTGCTGATCGGATTTGCGGTTCCTTTGCTGATCGGCAATATTTTTCAACAGCTTTATAATGTGGTAGATACAAAGGTTGTCGGAGAAATACTGGGGAAAGACGCACTGGCGGCTTTGGGCGCCAGCGGCCCTATTTACAATATGATCGTAGGCGCCCTGATGGGACTTGGGAACGGGTTTGGAATCGTGATAGCCAAATTCCACGGTGCAAAGCAGATGGAACGAATGCGGCAGGCGGTAGCCAATGCAGTTTCTTTAAGTTTTAGCATAACAGTGGTGATTACTGCGCTGTCCCTGATTTTGATCGAGCCTTTGTTAAAGATGTTACATACCCCAGAGGAAATTATGCCAAGATGTATCGCATATATCCGCATCATTATCTGGTTTATGATTTTTACGACTGCCTATAATCTATGTGCGTCCGTTCTTCGGGCGTTGGGTGATACCATTTGGCCCTTGATCTTTTTGGCGATTGCAATGGTATGCAATATCGGCTTGGATATTCTGCTGGTCGGTGTATTGAATATGGATGTTCAGGGGGCGGCATATGCAACCATCATTTCACAGGCGATTTCGTTTGTTTGTTGTATCATTTATATCATAGTGAAATGTCCGGCGCTGCATTTGAAATGGTCGGATTTTCGTATGGAGGCAAAGCTGGTCGGAGATTTGATCGGACAGGGTCTGGCAATGGCATTTATGATGTGCTTCGTGTCCATTGGTACCCTGATTTTACAGGGAGCAATCAATCGTTTAGGAACGAATATTATTGCGGCACATACCATTGCGAGAAAGCTCAGTGAGATTTTCATGCTCCCCTTTAGTACCTTAAGTGCGGCAACTGCCACATTTACCGGACAGAATTTTGGCGCCGGACAGTTTGGCCGGATCCGGCGGGGCATCTGGAATGCGATTTTATTATCGTGGATTTGGGCGGCGCTGGTCGTTGTTGCGGTTTATACGATGGCACCGTTCTTGATCTGGTTGATTTCCGGGGCAAAGACGCCGGAGGTAGTGGATAATGCTGTCTGGTATATCAAGTTTGATACGCCTTTTTATTTCATATTGGGGATCCTTCTTATCAGCCGGAATGCTATGCAGGGCTTGGGCCGAAAGGTAATACCTTTGATCGCCAGCGGCTTGGAATTGCTTGGAAAGCTGATCGTGGCATGGGTATTAGCGGATCGTATGGGATATTTCGGGATTATCCTCTCGGAGCCGGTAATCTGGATCGTATGTACGCTGCTGCTGGGAAGCGTGCTGTTGTCGGATTCCAGATTGCGAAAGCCCAAAAGGGACAGGATAACGGGCGGTAGTGCCTGATAAAATGAGCGTAAAAAAGTCAGTACATTTATAGAAAGAAAGGATCATATGAAACGAATAGAGCTTCTGTTTCCAGAGTATATACAAGTAAATTATAAGGGAACTCTTTCCTATGGTGGGAATCAAAACTGGTTTCTATCAGACAAACGGTTGGATCGGGACGCACGAATCCGTAAGTGGGGCTGCGGATTGATCGCATTAGGAGATCTGTTCCTTTATCTCGCCCGGTCTAACCGGATGTATCAGACCGATGCAGTAAGCCTTGCACGGGTATTCCGTCCGGTGCTGGAATGGGAAGATTATAAAAGCTATATTTATTATATTCATACCCGGTTTGCACAGGTGACAGCAGGAAGCGGGATCAATGGTATCGCCATGGCCGGAGCGGTTCGGCGGTACTGCATCAAATATAAAATTCCGCTTACGATTGCATGGAAAGGATTTTTAGATGGACAGCAAATGCTTCGTGTGATCCGAAAGATGTTAAAAGAGAATCTTCCGGTTATCATTTCTATCGGCCCGAATACGCCGTTGTTTTTTCGGGGAAAGGGTATTTGCTTTTATACATTGACAGAGAAACAGGAATTTATTCCCAGTGCTTATCAGGCGGTACATGGACATTACGTCGTAGTGACGGGAATGATAGGCTTAAAGCATAAGCGGATTATGCTTCGTATATCCTCATGGGGAAAAGAGTATTATATTGATTATCAGGAGTATCGGACTTATATTGAACAGGAAGGAGATTCCCTGACTAGCAGCTTGTTGTATTTATCGAAAGAAGATGGAACGCTGTTTTAAGAATATCTTCATTTTCTTTACAATCTTTTGTAAGGTTCCGTTGCTATGATAGATAGCAGCCGGGTATTGCTTCGGAGCAAGCGGCTTTGTTACTAAAGAGATACTGGGAATACGGGGTTACGAGGTGAAAAGATGAATATTTTAGTATGCGATGATGATAAGGAAATTGTAGAAGCGGTCAGCCTGTATCTGGAACAGGAAGGATATACGGTATGTCATGCATATGACGGATTGGAAGCATTGGAGATCATGAATACAAAAAATATACAGCTCATGATTATAGACATCATGATGCCGAATCTGGACGGGATCCATGCGGTTTTGGAGATCCGAAAGAAAAGCAATATCCCTGTGATTTTTTTATCTGCTAAATCCGAGGATACAGACAAGATCATGGGGCTTACCATTGGGGCCGATGATTATGTAACAAAACCGTTTAATCCGTTAGAACTGGTAGCCAGAGTAAAATCCCAGCTCAGGCGGTATTCAAAGCTTGGAAGTATGCCGGAAAACCGAAAAAATGTACTGGTGAATGGCGGCCTGACTCTGGAAGATGATAAAAAGCTGATCACGTTAGATGGAGAACCGATAAAATTTACACCTACGGAATATAAGATCCTGCGTTTATTTATGCAGAATCTGGGAATAGTATTTTCCAGTGCCAAGATTTATGAAAGCATCTGGGAAGGTGATTCCTATGCTACCGAAAATATTGTATCCGTTCATATTAGAAGAATTCGAGAAAAAATAGAGATCAATCCGAAGGAACCTAAATACATCAAAGTAATGTGGGGTGTAGGATATAAGATGGATCGTCTGGATTAAACCGGAGAAAGGGCAGGCAAAGATGAATCTGTCAACACGAATGAAAAAAATTGTTCGATTGCTGTTAGCAGGTATTTTTATCACCATAGTATTATGCTGTGGTTGTTTTCTGCGCCAACTGGGCAGCACCTTTCGTATTCAGGATATTCGGTGTAAAAATTATTTAGAAACCAGTCACTTTGCAAATGAATTGCAGAATATGATTCTTCTATTGGATTCCGGTGCATATCAGGTTGATACCCAGACACGAAATATCAGACCTGCCAATCTTTGGATTACCCGGCTGCGTTGGACAAATAATTCTACTTGGGCAATCCATTCCAACAACAATGTTTCATGGAAGAAAATGTTAGATGTACCGGAATATTGGTATTTTTCCGATGAATATGGAATTTCGGCGCTTCATACGGAAGAAAATGAAGCGATTGTGTATAACAATAGTTGGTATGAAGCTGCATTGAGTGATAATAGGATTGAAAATGCTTCGGAATATTATGCGGTGTCTCATGATGATTATGTTAATTTAATCATTCAGAATGCACAACAGGACTCTGTTACAGGTAAAAATTCCAGTGTATCGGTTGTAGGTAAATTAGAAAGTGAATATATAGAAGATGATCCAACCATTGAAACGAATAAAAATATTGATGTTACATTATTTTCAGACGACAGTTATATCGGGTCGACCGAGGATTTTATGTATGTGTATTCCCCACAGGAGGATATGTTCTATACCTCGATTTATGGCTGGTATTCTGTTCCGGAGACATTATTTTTTTTGAAGTCGGATTTTGATATGGAGGATTTGGCGTTTCCATTGGAATTGTTACGTTATCAGTTTACCAGTCAAAGTGAGATACTGCGTATGGCAGTTGGCAATGAATACTTAGATTTGATTCGAGAACAGAAGAATCTGGATTTCAGTAAACGGAACATGGTATATTATGTTGCCGCTGATAATGAGATCTATACGAATGCAATGAATCTGGACCGGCTGATGAATTGCAATGCATATTTATGTATCCAGCCTACTGTCAGCGGAGAATATACCATTAAAACCTATAATTTTGAGAATGCGAACCTGACGGATGAATATGCTACAAGGCTGATGCAGCAACTACAGATTTTAAAACCAGACGAGGCGTTTTATGTAGGATTCTATACTACTTACCCCTATGATGATAGTTTTTCACAAGGGAATTGGTTATTTCGTCATTATTTCCCCTTTTTGTTCCCAGCCCTTATCTTGGCTGTCGGTATGATGATTCTCTTTGTGATGACGGAAATTCAGATAATTCGGACCAGTGGGAAATGTAAGGAGCAGAAAGGAATCCATTTGTATTTTTTGGATAAATTACCGGTTGAAGGAATGGTTTTAGCAGTTATATTCAGTGTATATTTTGGCTTGCTCGTCATGATAGGTGCACTGCAACGGTCTGGGCATGATTTTTCATGGAGATTGCTTTTGGAATGTGGATCTATTTTTTTCCTGATGTATGAATTGTTACATGCGGGCTTATTGAGCTTGATCCGAAGGGGAAGGGCAAAGGTCCTTTGGAAATATTCCGCATTCCGAGTCACTTTAAGGATGTGTAAGCGTTTGGTGTTTTTTATCTCCGGGCAGCGTAATCTTACGATACGGACGGTTGAATTATTTATCTTGTACTGGCTGTTGCAGGGCGGTTCCCTGATCCTGATTCTCTTGGGCATTTCTTCCGGTGAAATGTATTTTGGATTGGCAGGGGTTTTGCTGCTGGGTATTTTAAATATAGGTGTTTTAATTCTCCTGATCTGTCAGGTTAGAGGGGAACAGTCCATTCGGGAAGGCCTTCAGGCATTTGTGGAAGGAAATCTGGAGTATCGGATTCCCAAAAGAAAGTATCTTCGTACGGAGCAGGAAATCATCGATAATATGGAGCATTTGAGCGATGGCCTGCATAAAGCGGTGGAAAAATCCATTTATGACGAACGTATGAAAGCGGAATTGATTACGAATGTTTCCCATGATATTAAGACGCCTTTGACCTCTATCATTAACTATGTGGATCTAATTAAGCAGGAGAAGATTGGAAATGAAAAAGTGATTCATTATATAGAAGTCTTAGATCGAAAATCTTGGCGGTTGAAACAGTTGATGGAAGATTTAGTGGAAGTGTCTAAGATTACTTCCGGGAATATCGAGCTGGAACGGATGCCTATAGATTTCGGGGAGCTTTTGCGGCAGTCGATTGGAGAATTTGAGGATAAATTTGCAGAACAGGAATTAAAGATTGTTGAAACGATTCAAGATAAATCCTGTATGATCTTTGCAGACGGGAGACGGACTTTCCGTGTCTTGGAAAATCTCTTTCAGAATATTTATAAGTATGCTATGCCAAAGACACGGGTTTATATTGATCTGCAAAATGAAAACGATATGGTATTTCTTTCTATTAAAAATATATCAAAGGCTCCGCTGAATATTGATGCGAACGAGCTGATGGAGCGGTTTATCCGGGGAGAGCAGTCCAGAACCACAGAAGGAAGCGGGCTGGGCTTATCGATTGCTCAGGATCTGGTAAAACTTCAGGACGGTGAATTCCAGATTTATCTGGATGGGGATTTATTTAAGGTAATGATCACGTTTCCGGAGTTTATCAGTAAAGAGGTTATTGATTCAGAGGCAGTTACGTTAGAAGCGGAAAAGAAGGAAGAAGTGCCAAAACTGGAAAAAGAGTAAGAACATAAACCGAGAAATAAAATCAAAAAATGCCAATTCAGTCATGGATTGGCATTTCTTCATGTTATGCTTGCACTGGTTAAGAAAACAACAGGAGGAAGCGGATATGAAGAATAAAACATTTAAGAAAGGTTCATTGCCTTATGGTTTGGTAGGAATGGGCGGTTTCTTATTGACCATGCTCGGACTTATTATTATGGGAGTAGAAGTATCAAAACTGATGCTGGAGCTGTTACTTTCGGCTTGGCTGCTTGGGGAGATGCTGATCGAGGGAGCTGTAAGGTTAATCTGTCGGATTCGGAGAAAAGAAAAAGACCTCCGGTTCACAAACAAGAAGGAATGTAAACCGGAGGAGATGGATATACAGAGTTTTCAACAGGATTATCAGCGGTATTCCGCATAAGAATGGAATATCCGGCCTGTGATCAAGTCTGTTCCGTTTTTAGTTTATTATATATGTATTGGATAACATCCTTTCTGGTAATGATACCAATGAATTTTTTGTTATCGTCGACAACCGGTACAAAGTTCTGATTGATAATTTTGGAAATCAGATCCTCAATGTCAGAATCAATGGATACCGGATCATAGCTTACGGAACGGGGGATTTTCAGGACGTTTTCATTTAGATCCACCTCCGGCATATTTGTGGTTAGGTGCTTAAAGTATCGGAGAAAATCGCCTTCCGTTATCGTCCCCACATATTCACCGTCGTTTGAAATAATGGGAATCGAAGCGTATGTATGGGATTGAATCTGCATTAGCGCCCGGCGAATGGTAATGCTGGATTCAATGTATATTACCTCGCTTTTTGGTAATAAAAAAAATAGAATATTCATATCTGTCTGTATCCTCCCGTGATGAAGTATCCTTATCTGCCTGTAAACAGACAGATGGGCTGCTTTCTCATAGTGCTGATAGTGAAACATGAATGAAACCTCGCCTCAAAGGCTCGGTATTCGTTACACGCATATACTATGAGAACCACCCACATCTGCCTGTAAACAGGCAGATGGGCTGCTTTCTCATAGTGCATTCATGTTTATAGATATATTATATCGGATTTTTGTGGGTTATACAATGTATAAGAACATAATATTTTATGAAGATTTCTTGATGTTTCTGTCAATTTATAGAAGAAACGGTTGTTAATTGTTTCAGGGTTTGCTAAAATAGAAGCCATGTAGGAGGTACGGTATGGAAGCAGAAAATATCTTTAATCAAAATGTTGACTTCTTGATTCGAGCAAGGGAAGAAGTTGTGCAGTGTAACCAGTTGGAAGCACAGGCAAAGCAGCTTCAGGAAAAAGAGGATAAAATGCGTAAGGTAATCTCACAGGAGGAGAAATCCATCAATGATGAGATAAATTCTACCATTAAGAAACGGAAATCTGAAATAGAGGCTTCTTATGATTCTCAATTAGACGGAAGCCGGAAGAAGATAAAGAAGGTGCAGGAAAAAAAGAATAAAAAGAAAACCGAACGAGTAGGGAAACGGGTTGACGAAGAAACCGCAGAAGTAAGAGAAAATAACCGTCAGCTGCAAACGGAAATGAAGACGCTCTTTAAGGCAAATCATGTTCCGGGCTTTTGCCGTTCCGGACTTTATTATAGTTTGTTTAAACCAAAAGGAATCAAGGAGATATTACTGCTTCTTTTATTTATCATAATTGGTTTTGCAGGAATTCCTTATGGAATGTACCTACTGTTTTCTCGTGTGATCTTAGCCGGGAAGCCGATTGTCGAGGCATCTTATTTTATGGCATTGGTGATAGGAATTACGCTGCTTTTGGTACTGGGCATCTATTTCCTGATCTTTAACCTGACCAATGTAAAGCATAGAGATGTGATCGCAGAAGGTCGGAAGCTGCGGAATCAGATCTTGGCAAATAAGAAGAATATCAATGCGATTAAAAATGCCATTAACAAGGATAAGGATGAAAGTCAGTATGAGCTGGGAGATTACGATCAGAAGATCAATCAGTATCAGGCGGAAATGGACAGTTTAGCAGAGCAAAAGAAAGCCGCTCTGACAGAGTTTGAGCAGAACACAAAAAAGGAAATCACAGATGAGATAAACAGCAGGCGGCTTGGTAAACTGGAAGAAATGAAGCAGCAAAGACAGGCAGTTGAAGAAGAAAAAAATACCATTGAGCAGCAGCTAAAGGATGCAACGCTGGCGATTACCGACCGTTATACAAAATATCTGGGAAAGAATATTTGTAAGGAAGAGACGTTAAGCGATATTATCAATATCATGCAGAGCGAACAGGTGGAAACTATTTCCGAAGGTCTTGCGATCTATAAGGGAGAGGCACCTCACCGGGTGCAGAATGAAGAAGCCTAAGAAGGCAGGCTGACAGCAAAACCGCACTTTTAATCGAAGTTTCAAAGTGGGTTGAAAAAATTCAATTATCATTAAAAATTAAATAATTAACAATTATAATATAGTATTAGTATATGGGCGATGCATATTTTGTATGTAAGAGATATGCGAATATTACACTTTTTTAAAAGATTGGAGAAATAAAAGTGTATAAAACAATCGTGAAATATAAATATATGGATGATAAATCAGCCTTAAAAATTTTAGTGCCGCTATTTACTTGGTTAATTATGTTTTTTGTGATTTTCTTTGTGTTTACTAGAGGAATATGGTGGATGGGTCCAATTATGGTTTTAGAATTTTTATGTTGTATTCCAATTGCTATATTTGGATTAAAGGTGAGAAGAAATCTACCATATATAAAGAAAATGATAGACTTTGAATTTAAAGATAATTTGTTATATGCAAATGATATACCAATCGCTAGTGTAATGTATGAGAAAAAAAATAAAAGAATAAAACTCATATCTGAAGAAGGCTGTGGATTTATTGAAAAACCATATATAGATGGATTTGTTACCTTTTTGATGAGTAATAGGATTGAAATTATTGAAAGGTAGAAAATATGCCTGTGAAAGTGTATCAGGTATGATGAAATATGCATTCTCTGTGCTTCATGTAAGACGTATATTCGCAGAGATCAATGCAAGAAATGATAAATCTATTTAATTAGCCGAACGACTTGGCATGAGAAAAGAAGCAGAACATAAAGAATTATATCCCAGAAAAGAAGATAAAAATAGTTATGATGATTTTTGCGTTTCCAGTAAATCCGCAAGAATCATTGAAAATGACTGGGATTGTGCTATGCCGATAAATAAGTGCGGAGGTGCAATATGACGCTTGAAAATAAATTGGGGCTTACCAGCTCCGCCGATCTTGCACGGGAAGAAGAACGCATCAGTAAAAAAAAGGCTGTGGAACTGTTTGAAAACGGTGTTTTAGATACGCTGACGCCGGGTGCCTTCTCTGCGCTGCAAGCCATTCATAAATATCTTTTTGAGGAGATTTACGAGTTTGCCGGAATAATCCGTACAGTAAACGTCGTAAAAGGCAATTTTCGGTTTGCACCGGTGATGTATCTGGAGGCGGCGCTTGCAAATATCGAAAAGATGCCGCAGACCACCTTTGATGAAATTGTTGAAAAATATGTGGAAATGAATATTGCCCATCCGTTTCGGGAGGGGAACGGACGCAGCACCCGCATTTGGCTGGATTTGATGTTGAAAACTGCGCTGCAAAAGGTTGTAGACTGGAGCCGGGTCGACAAGGAGGACTATCTCCTTGCTATGGAACGCAGTCCGATTAAAGATATCGAAATTAAACATATTCTGAAGGCTGCCTTGACCGATGATGTGGACAGCCGGGAGGTTTATATGAAAGGTATTGACTACAGTTACTATTACGAGGGCTATGAATCGTTTAAGGCGGAGGAATTGTAATGGAGGCTGGTCAGTAACTCGAAATTAAAGAAAGGAAACCGTCTTACGGACCTGTTTCATTGAACAAATACAAAAAGAGCCTATTTTCATGGAGAATAGGCTCTTTTTGTATGCTTGAGGATTTATTCCCCCGTTTCTTCCTCCATTTCTTCCTCCGGCACCGCTTCCTCCAGTGCGTCTAGGGGTGGAAAGAAATCCTCTGCGTGATTGATACCTAATGCAATGCAGTCCACCAGCTTCATAACTGTATACAGACGGGTGTTCTGCAAAAGAAAAGCGCCCGGTTTCCCTGACAGGTTCACAATGCCGGTAATGGATATATCTCCAATGGGAGGCAAGTCCTTTGATATGCCCTGTCCGGGCTTTAGAGGACCCTGACGTAAGGTGACATAGCCGATATGATCCTTTGTACCAAGCGAAGCATCTATGGCGATGACATAGGGATTTTCATATTCCTGATAGATCTGCTCTAAGGTTTCCACTAAATTGATAGCGTGGACGGGCTGTTCCAAATTACCGTAAATAATAAAATTATTTGCGGAAGCTAAGAGCTGATGTCCGACTAATGGTCCCAGCGAATCGCCGGTCACCCGGTCGGTGCCAATGCATAATATGATGATCGGCTGCGAACGTTCCCGACTGTTTTCTAATAGATTGTATAGTTCCCGCCCAAGCGCTTCATAGGCAAACTGGTCGGAAGAATCAAAGTAAATTGTCTTTTTCATGATTACACCGTTTTTATTTAACTCGTATATATAGAGTATGAACAGGAATTAAAGATTTAGACATTCATGGAATTGTCAGCTTCTGCCGCATTCTGAAAAAGAGGACAGAAATGAAGCACATTATCACGAAAGCCTATACAAATTGCGAATGAATATATTGGGAGGTCGACAGGATTTGATAAGGAATCTGATTTCTCAGTGCTATTATGCTCTTAAAGGAACCAGACAGGAAAGGCGGGAGAAGTAAGATGATAGAAGTAATATACGACAATGCGGACAATACAGGACAAACCGGTGATATTCAGGGGATTCGGCTCCCGAAAAACATACGGCAGATAGGCACGCCGCAGGGCGGAAGACGCATTTATGTAGAAGATTATGTTATTACATATTTAAATCAGTTAGCAAAGCCGGGGAATACCTATGCCAGAGGAGCGATCCTTCTTGGGGAATATAAGCAGACAGACGATCAGGGCGTTCTATTCATCAGCGGTGCTTTAGAGGCACAGAACGTAGAATTTGATCTGGAAGAAATAGAATTTACAAATGAAATATGGAGTGAGATTTATAATGATGTGAAACGCTATTTTCCGGATTTGGAAGTGGTTGGCTGGTTTATGTCCCGAATGGGATTTTCCACACAGATCAATGATAAGATCACAAAGATTCATCTTGAAAATTTTTCCGGCAGGGATAAGGCATTATATATGATTGATTCTCTGGAGGAAGAAGATGCATGGTATTTGTTTGAAAATAATGAACTAAAAAAACAAAGCGGTTATTATATCTATTATACACGCAATGATGCCATGCAGGCATATATGATGACCCAGCAAAATCACATGGTAGAATCAGAAACAGATGTGGCGAAACGGGATCAGGAGCTGTTGAAAAATTATCGGAATCGGTTGGAACAACGGGAAAGAACGGAAAAACCGGAAAGAGAACGAAAGCCGGTTAGCTTCCTTTATGTAGCAAGCTCGTTATTGACGATCGCATTTCTGGCTTTGGGAATTACTGTATTGAATAGCTATGACCGATTAAAAAATCTGGAAACTGCATTTAACCGAATGGAAGTTATGTCGGAAGAGGATACGGAAACGCCTAAGACCAATGTTGTTTCGGTGAATGCAAATGTTGAACCGCTGCCGGATAGCGAGGTTTCCTCTGAAAATACTTCTTCCACAGAGAATACGGAAGCCATAACCGAAGCGTCAACCGAAACGAAAACGGAGCCGACCTCCACGGAATCAACAACGGCACCGGAGCCGACAGAAACGATAACTGAGGGATCTACAGAAGATGTACTTGCTTCTGCAAATACGCTGCCCCAGTATTATACCGTACAGGCAGGGGATACCTTATCTTCCATTAGTTTTTCAATGTATCATTCCGCTCTTTATGTAAAAAACATTATGGACGCTAATGAAATGGAAAACCCGGATCAAATCTATGTCGGACAGGAAATTGTGATTCCGGCGCTTCCGTAAATTTAGTAGTAGTCCCCCTAATGAAAATGTGATAAAATGAGTTCAGTGATGCCTGCGTTTGCTTAAGGGCGGCATGGAATGAAAAAACATATTTATATAGAGAAGGAAATGCGATGGCAAAAGAGAAAAAGCAAAAGACACAAGCGGAAGACGTGTCGAAGAAGCAAAAAAAAATAGTTGCGTTTAATATGAAAACAGAGACAGAGCCACCGAAACGCAAAAGAGGTGTTGGCCGACTGTTGATACTGGCGGTTGCAGCAATCGCAGTGTTCGTTGCAGTTATGCACCTGTATCAGATCCGCTCCTATAATGACTACGAAGTGATTTCCCGAACAGAGGTGGCGGATACTACCCAGATGGCATATGCGGCCTATAATGGAGGTCTGATTAAATATAGTAAAGAAGGGATCACCTACCTGGATCATACAGGAGAGCCGGTCTGGGTAGAAGGCTATAAAATGAAGCAGCCCACGATAGCGATTTCAGGTGGTTATATAGCGCTAGCGGATTTGAATGGAAACAGTATCTATATTTTCAATGAAGAAGGAAAAGTAAGCTCACAGGAAATGCCGTATACGATCTGTAACGTTGACATCGCTTCTCAAGGGGTTTTTGCAGTTGTTCTGGAAAATGAGACAGAAAACTTTATAGAGTTATATGACAAAAACGGGAGAAATCTGGTGAAAATGCGTACGACGATTGCGGATAGCGGTTATCCGCTGGACATTGCGCTTTCCGAAGATGGAAAAAAGCTGATGACCAGTTATATAACGGTTGATGGGATTGCGATTCAGAATTCCATAGCCGCTTATAATTTCAGTGAAGTAGGGCAAAATGAAACCGATCGTTTAGTAGGCGGCTTTAATAATCTGGAAGACACCATTGTACCAAAGGTAGAGTTCTTAGATAATAATACGATTTGCGCCTTTGGAGATAATCAGTTTATTTTCTACAGCATGAAAGAAAAACCTAGCGAAAAAAGCAGAGTGACGGATTTAAATAGTGAAGTAAAAAGTATTTTTTATAACAGCAGGTATGTAGGGCTTGTAGAATCCGTTACATCTGGTTCCCCTGATGATTCAGAGGAAGAAGGACAATATCGGCTGCGGGTAATCGATTCAAACGGAAAGACTCATTTTTCAAAAACGATTGATTTTACTTATAATAATATCTACGCAACCGAGAAAGAAATCATCATCGTTGGTTCATCGGAATCCAGAATCTATGATTTTCAGGGGAACCTTAAATTTTCCTATCGTTTTCCCGGAGAAGTTAAAAATATCATTCCCGCAGGACTTCCCCAGAGATATATTGTGGTTTATGATGATGCGACGGAATTGATCCGGCTGCAATTTACAAAGGAAGAAGAAGCACAGTAGAGAAAGACTGCATGATTTGCGGAGGGAATATGGATTCATTGACGATCATTCTTTTGATTATAGTATTGTTATGCATTTGGAGGGGATATGTTCGTGGGCTGTTTCAGACCCTTGTCATTGCAGGAGCTATGATACTAGCTATGGTATTGTCCGCATATGCCTGTCCTTATGTAAGTAAGGTGTTGCAGGATCGTACCAAGCTGGATGAACGGATAGAAGCATCCATCATTGAACGGTTAGAATTGGATATGACACAGGCAATTCAAACGAAGAACGAAGAAATGCAGATGATCGACCGGTTACCGTTTCCGAATGTGATTAAGATGGCAGTAGTGAATAATAACAATTCAGATGTGTATGAGGGCTTTCAGGTACAGAGTTTTCAAGAGTATCTGGCCCATTATTTAAAGTGTGTTGTGATAAACTGTCTGTCTTATATCATAGTACAGGTAGTATTCACCGTTGGATTTCTTATATTGATCCATGTTACAAAGCTGTTGACAGAGATTCCGATCCTGCACGGTATCGACAAGGCGGGCGGGGTATTGCTTGGAATGATTCAGGCATTGGTTATTATATGGACTTTTTTTGTTTTGATTTCTCTGATCGGGAATACCCCTCTTGGCATATATGCATTTTCACAAATCAATAGCAATCCGGCGCTGGATTTTTTGTATGAGCATAACCTGTTGATGAACACGATGACAGATGTGACAAAGATAATTTTTTCATAATAAAAATATGAAAAAATCAATGCGGAAAAAAACTTGAAAAAAACCTGAAAAAATTGTTGACAATGAATTTTCACAGTGATAAAATTGTCATTGCTGACGCAGAAAAAGGCGTAGCATATTTGTATCCGTACCATGACAACAGAACAATAAGACAACCCTGAAAATTCAAGAGAAGATTCAGAAAAACGGACAGCCGAAGGAAGCAG
>CANPZL010000027.1 GCA_947589055.1 uncultured Lachnospiraceae bacterium
GAGGCTATTGCCTCGTCAGCACTCTTATATGCCAGACTGCCCCTATAGTTGGTCTCAATATCCAGTTTCCGGCTTTCGCCGATCTCCAGCATAAAAGCGGTATTAAAGCTTTCCTCTTTAACCGATACCTGAATCTCCGGATCTTCTGCTTTCACTGCACCAGCTGCCACTGCATCCAGCTGCACCTCTGTATCCGGCGGTGTCAATTTTTCTCTATCGCAGCCTGTGATCCCAGCTGCCAGCATCGTTATCATAATCCCTGTTAATACCTGTTTTCCCATCTTTCTCATAATGATTCCTCCTCTTTTTTTATTTTATCCCCTTATCTTGCCAACGAATGGTATAAAATGAAATTTTCTTTAATCTCTAAATATATTTAAATTTTTCGCTATTATACTATAAATTTAGAAATTCATCAATATCATCATTTCCTCTCGTTTTCTTCTTTTCTTCTACGATCGGTTGCGTCATGTTTTGGGCCAATTCTTCCCCTATCTCTTGACGCTCAATAAATTCAAGTAAAGCATCTTTCACATATTTACTTTGGGTACGATACCCCCTATGTTCCTGTATCGCTTCCCATATTCTTCGATCGTTACTCTTATTTAAATTCAAACGCATCATAAAGTTTGCATTATTGCTACTATTACCCATCATAGTCAAATTCTCCTTTTTCTTTTAATCGACTTTAGAAAAGTCATAATTTGCCCAAATACATTCTCTTCTTTGAATGCCAGCTTCTACCCTTGTTAATCGACTCTCGAAGTTCCAATTTTTCAACATTTTATTATACAGATCACATTCATAACCAGATATTAGGATTCGCCCTGGGTGTGAAACAATTACTTTTAATAATTCTTCATGATCTTGGTAAGTGGATTCATGAACATACAGATATTTTTTTCTTATATCCGGCATATATGGTGGATCCAAGTAGATAAAGACATCTTTTGTATTGTACATTTCCAGCAATTTAATTGCTGGTTTACACTCAATTTGCGCCCGCTTCAATCGCTCCGCTGCATATGGCAAAATCTTTATAAACTCGCTCCATTGTTTTGTTGTACTTGGTGAAGTATGTTGCTGAGAGGTACGGAATCCGTTCTGATACCGATTGCTACAACCAAATCCCATCCAACATCTAATTGCAAATTTCCTTGCCTTTTCAATTATATCATCGTTTATATCAACAATAAATGCATTTTCATACTCTTTCCTAGCGTATGGAGTCAGTTGTAAACGAGCAATAAACTCTTCCGGAAATTCACGGATCACCTTGAAGAAATTTACCACATTTTCATCAAGATCGTTTATGGTTTCTATGCGGGATGGTTCCTTGTTAAAAAACACACCTCCACTTCCAAAATAAGGTTCTAAGTATACTTCATGTTTCGGTATTCTGGAACATATCCATCCGGATATCCTGTTTTTGGCTCCTGGATATTTTAAAACTGGTTTCATCTTATTCCTCCTTAAAATGTCAATTAAAGAAAAATGTTATGATAGGACGGTTGTTTACCGCCCTATCTAACAGACCCTAATCAACCTTTAATACTTCTAATTCATCTTCAAGCAGCGCAATCAAGGATCTCATGATCTTCTTTGCTTCTTTCGGATCACTCCACGATATACTATCCGTATGACTGCTCATATCTGATTCTAATTTATAAATTGTCCGTTCCAGCGGACTAGGAGATATGAAAGATGGGCTACTAGGTTTTTCTTTGCTTAACGGAACCTTTTGGGATAGGATGTCTAAAAATACATTCCAAGTTATTTCATCACAAGAATTTATTCTAATTCCTCTAGGCGAACAATTATATCTTATATCAATAAAATTACTATAACTATGATGTTTCCCAAAATTATTGACCAAAAAATTTTTCAGGTCATAGTAATTATCTATTTTTCTTTTACCAAAATTCATATGGTTATATGCCATGCATACTTGTGCAGCTGATGGAATTTTAAGTTGTTCATCATGAACAACTATTTTATCCTGATCTGTAGATACTGTATTCTGTTTTTGCATTCCTGCCTCTTGATCTACAGACATAGCCTGATTGGATGCATATGCCTCTCCTGATACAAGATAAAGGCAGCGTTTCACTTCCTGCTGGTTCAACGGTTCGTGATCTCTCAAAATTTCCATCAAACATTCATATAACTTCTCCTGATCCGCTTCCGAAAACGTTTTTGCGGAATACATCAAAGAAAATGGAACCAAACCTTTTCCTATGATTTCCTGCAGAGGATCAATCAGCTCTGTTAAAGCCATATATTTATGTACTTGACTGCCAGATATACCAAACTCTTTGGCAAGCTGCTCTCTAATATCTCCTTTAAAATTTTCCATTTTTAAAGTCGCTTTATGATACGCCAGCTGGCGGCCTGTAAGGATAGGATTATTACTTTTTATCTTATTTCTGCCATATAGGTTTGCGCCTATCAGTAACCTTCGCTTTTGTGCCGGATCGGGCATTTGACTAATGAAACATGGTATTTTCTTCATACCTGCCTCGATAGCTCCATACTTCCGAATATGACCCGAATATATCTCATAAAAACCCTTTCCGGTATCAAAAACCTCAATAGCGCCATGAAAACCATTGAGTTTAATTCCTTCAGCGGTATGCAGAATATCTTCTCGTTCCATTCCAAATAAATAAGCATTATCTGGATTATCATGTAATTTTTCTATTTCTACAGGAACAATAATTGTTCCATTATTTAGCGCAGAATTTTTCATTGCTACTTCTTGTAGCAATTTTGATCCTTTTGCATTTTCAAAATTTGCTGCCATAATCAATCTCTCCTTTCTACTTAATCCTCTCTAAAATATTATCAACAAGAGCATCGTAATCCTTAGCAACGGGGGAAGACGGTCTGTAATAACATAACGGTCTGCCAAAAAGCGAAGCCTGTTTCGCAAATGTATGCCTTCGGATTGACACAGGAATATATTCATCACCAAAGATCTTAGCACACTGTCGGCATATGTACTGATCAAAAGATTCCCTCTGGTTAAGCAATGTTAAAAAAACTCCAAGAATTTTAAGATCTACACCGTTACATTTCAAGGTATAAATTGTTTTAACTAATTCTCCATAACCATCCAAGCTATCTTTATCTACAGTAGCCGGAACCAATACATAATCTGATGCAGCTAAAATGTTTATCGTGAAAACGGATATATAAGGTGGACAGTCAAATAAAATATAGTCATATTCTCCAATTAGATCATGAATAGCATCTGCCAGAACACTTTCAGATGCTAGATCTACCGCTGAAAGTCCTCTTTCAGCTGGAATAACGGAAATACCTACATCCTTCGGTTTTCCGTTTCCCCTAGTTCTTAAATAAGCAACCTGTACTGCCTCATTGATGTTGATATGACCGGAAAGAACATCAACAATCGTTGGTACATCGTTTTCATCGTTTTCCATTAGCAGCGTACTTGAAGCATTTGCTTGCGGATCACAGTCAACAACAAGAATCTTATATCCTCTTTTAGATAAGATACCAGCCAGATTGACTACAGTGGTTGTTTTAGCACAACCTCCTTTTTGATTAAAAACAGCAATTCTTTTCATAACATTCTCCTTTCACTTTCGTTTTACTCATTGATTACATATATAATATATCACATTCTTTCAAAAAATGCAATACATTTATGTAATTTTTCCTTTATTTTACGTTGTTTTATAATGTTCAAATGTACATAAATTTCTCAGAGACCCCTTGTGTTTGAAATCTAGTTTGTGAAATCTTGTTATCTTTAAATGACATGGTTTTCAAACCCACCCCCTACCACCAATACCAAATTCATAGTATCAACGATAAAGGGTAATAAACTTCACATTTTGAACGGTCAAGGTCTGCATTTAAAACACCGTCAGGAAATCACCTGTCGTTTATACCCCCTCTATGTTTCATTCTGGGTCTCAACCAGATGCTTAACATAGCTACAGGACAGTCACTCCGATTGTTCGTAATGAACGGAACAAGGTTACTCTTTAGATTTTGTTTTATGCCATACGGCAAGAGATGTACCGTAACATCTCAAATAGCAGCGGTTATCCCGTCACGCTATAACCGGTCTGCCCCCGGCACTTATACGGTGATGAATCCGTGATCCATGCCGGGCAGGTTATTTTAGCGTGATTACACCTCTCAACACGACCTTGACATTTATTGTCATGGATTTCTCCATGTTTAATTGTAAAAATGAGTACACTTAATAAAGCTATCCAACCTCATTTTTCAAAAAATGAATCAGATAACATTGACACTTTCTATTTTTTTTGCTAATATGTACTCACAGCGAGCTTGTAACAGTTCTCAACACTCATTGATTATGTTACAGCGTGTGGATACACAAAAAGAGAAGGATCGGGCAGTGATTCTTCTCTTTTTTATTATTCCAATCAAGGATCCCACTCCCCTTTTTCTAGTTCTTCGCTTTTAAGAACTAAATCCGGTTCTTTAATGACTTCAAACAAGTCAATCTCTGGATCCTTTTTTTTGGCGTCGTTAAAACGCCTCATAAATTTATCATAAATATATCCATCATCATACATACAATACAACATCTGCACTAACCTAAGCGCCCTTTTTTTATAAACCGAGATATTGGCCCGGCTGATCTTATGTCTTGTATGAACAAACGACCATGTATATTTCATCTTGATAAGATCGAAACATATATCATAGCCTTGAGGCCAAATCAATCTACTAACTTCAAAACAAATCTTTATCCGGTTAGCTCGTTCTATTTCAGCGTTAATCTGCTGAACAGATACCACTAATTCTTTTATCGAAGCTCTTTCGCATCTGCTAACTTGCAAGAGCAGCTCCGATATATCTCTATTTATGTCGTTGCATTTTACCCTTTTAAAGGCGAGCATCTCGATCTGTTCATTATGTTTGCAAACGTTTGAAAGCAAACGATTCTGACAATCGAGTAATTCTGATATGTAATTTACCTGCGAAATTACTTTCGCAATTTCTTCAATATTTACCATTTAATTCCGTTGTTCCTCCATCAAACTCACTCATTGCTAAACGAAAAGCTAATTCATTAACTTTTCTCTGAAATCGCTGCTGCATTGCAGCAATTTCATCCGGAGTTATTTGGGCATACGCATCATCAAGAATATGAATCCTCGTATTTCCATCAATAATGGTTTTTATAATTGCCATTGGACTCCCCACTCTTTGTTTTTAATTTATATTTATTCAAAATATTTCTTCGATAGAAACACCGAGATTTTTCGCTATACACATAGCTGTTTTTATATCTGGCTGCCTTTTTCCTGTTTCGTATAGGGACAATGTCCCTTGACTGATGCCAACTAATTTAGCCAGTTCAATTTGTGTCAATTTCATTTCCTTTCTTTTCATTTTAATATCCATTTTTACGCCTCCTTACTTTGCTATAAAATATTGCACCTTGTAATATTATTGCATTAAATAATATTTTTGTCAAATAATATTACATACAAGAATTAAAAAAATTACTAATCATGATAACATACTATTGAGGTGATATTATGATAGGAGCAAGGCTAAAATATTTGCGTAAAAAAAATAAGCTTACTCAAGTCGAATTAGGTGAAAATATCAATGTCAGCCAATCAACGCTCGCATTATTTGAATCCGAAAAAAGAGATATATCTAGTGATATGATTATTAAAATAGCAAACTATTTTGATGTCAGCACCGATTATCTACTTGGCTTATCTTCTACGCAAGAAGCTGTTCATCATGAACAACTTTCTGACGATGAAGCCAAGCTACTAAATACTTATCGCAGTCTTGGAACAGATGAAAAGCAAATTATCCTAGGAAAAGCTTTAGATTTAAAATTATCTTCCTCTGTAGACACTCATAGGAAAAAAGACATCGGATAGTAAGAAACAATGTAATCAATATAGATTTTTAGCAAAGGTAAAATTTGAGGTGAGGTTATCATTAAATATACCTTATGTAGAAAATTTTGTTCACAATATGTAATAAAATTAAGAAAACTACGAGGTGAATAGAATTGAGTCTAGGTATTAACATTTCTAAAATACGCATAAATTCCCAAATAAGCCAGCGGCAATTAGCACAAGATTTAGGTGTAAGTGCTGGTGCTGTTGGTTTGTGGGAAACCGGGAAAAGATTACCTGATGCAAATATGATTATTAAAATAGCAAACTATTTTAATGTTAGCACCGATTATCTACTTGGCTTATCTCCTGACTTAACTTCCACGCAAGAAGATACTTATCATGAACAACTTTCTGACGATGAAGCCAAGTTACTAAATACTTATCGCAGTCTCGGAACAGATGAAAAGCAAATTATCCTAGGAAAAGCTTTAGATTTAAAATTATCTTCCTCTGTAGACACTCATAGGAAAAAAGACATCGGATAGTAAGAAACAATGTTATCAATGTAGATTTTTAGCAAAGATAAAATTTGAGATGGGGTTATCATTAAATGTGCCTTATGCAGAAAAAATAAGACTAAGGCTTTAGATACTCGCTGGAATCCAAATATATGATTACACATATTGCTTTCTATCATTTCATATGATATAATGATTGCAAGCAAGAGAAGTAATTATCCAAGCGATACAAAAACGAACCCCCAGTAGTTGCACCTACTGAGGGTTCTTCTCTTTTTGAACGGTAGAGCATCCGTCAGGCTAATTGTCGCCATTATTACCGTCTAACCATTTGCATATGTAGTAAGCCACTACACTTGCCGTGACGGAAAGAAGATAAGTAATTAACAAGCGATACACCCCCTTTCTGTTGCCAGAATGGGTGCGACAACAATAAGATTTTATCATATAACTAGTAAATCTACAAATACAACGTATTTTAGAAAGGACAAAAAATGGATGGCCACTATTGTATGTATTTAAGAAAATCAAGAAAAGATTTAGAAGCTGAACAGCATGGAGCCGGGGAAACTTTAGCGAATCATGAAAAAGAACTTACAGCACTTGCGAACAGATTAGAAATACAAATAGAACATATTTATAAAGAGGTCGTTTCTGGTGATACAATAGCAGCACGCCCACAAATGCAACAGCTTCTTGCAGATATAGAAAACGGTATATGGGATGGTGTTCTAGTAACAGAGATTGAACGACTGGGCAGAGGAGCAACTATAGATCAGGGAATTATCAGTCAGGTCTTTTCTTTGTCCGGATGCAAAATTATTACACTTAACAAAATTTATGATCCAAATAATGAGTTTGATGAAGAATACTTTGAATATGGCTTATTCCAAAGTCGTCGAGAATATAAAGCGATCAACCGACGTCAACAACGAGGTATTGAACAATCATTAAAAGATGGAAAATGGGTATACAACCGTTCCCCTTACGGTTATAAATCTGTTAAATTAACCGATCAAAAAGGATACAAGTTAGAAATCATTCCTGAACAAGCAGAAATAATAAAATTGATCTATGACTGTTACACTGAACGATCAATGGGATACGGAGCCATCGGCGAAATGCTTCGTGATATGCATATTGATACAGATAAACGAAATTGGAGTTCCGCTTGCATCCAATCAATTTTAAAAAATCCCGTATACTGTGGTTGGGTAAAACGAGGACAGCGAGCAATAAAAAAGACAACTGTAAATGGGCAATTAAAATTGACCCGACCACGAGAACAGGATTTTCGTTTGTATCCAGGGTTACATGATCCCATTATTAGCCAGGAACAATTTGATAAAGTACAGCAGATGTTCGCATCTCATGATAAACATCCCATAGGTAATCAACTAGAAATCAAAAATGCTCTTGCTGGACTTGTCTATTGTAAAAAATGCGGGCAAAAAATGATACGCAGACCTGATAGCAGAGGTAACGCAAGACCCCTTATTATATGTCGAAATAAACTTTGCGATAACATAGCGGGCGATCAAGAGGTAATGACAGAAAAGACAATTTCCATATTACGAAACTATTTGGAAAGTATGGTAAGCGAAAATCCACCGAATACCTCAATACATATAGATAAGCGTTATAATTTCCTGAACGAAACCAAGATAAAGGTTTTAGATAAACTAAAAGAGGCAGAAGGCAAATTAAATAAAACGTATGAATTGATTGAACAAGGCATATACAGTCCAGAAGAATTCCTAACAAGAAGCTCAGCGATTAAAAATGAAATATCAGATTTAGAACAACAGCTTCAGAAAATTGAAACCGACATTGCCTGTGAAAAAGCAATAATAGACAAAAAAGAAAACTACATTCCAAAACTTAAAAATGCTTTGGAAATTTTCTATTCTGTTTCTCCTGCAGAACAAAATGCACTTCTTATAGAGTTGATTGAGCGAATAGATTTTTTAAAGGAGCGACGCTCAAAAAATGGCCCCAAAGACAATTTTGAACTCTTCGTTCAATTAAAAAGACCAATTTTATAGGTATTTTTTTACTGATAACTTCATGGTACAGACGAACTGGGGCATGGCGAAATTGTATGTGCCCTTATCCATCAGTTGACCCGCAACCTCTCAATGGAGGAAATTGAAAAATCGGGCTTTGATAAATACTATGTTGACCGTACTCTGGGAATCTGGCCGCAATCAGCAGGTGGTGTTCCTTTCAACGCCTGTGAATTTGCAGTAAAGGGCGATCCGATCACGGACTTATATGAGGATATGGCAGCCGAGCAGAAGGCTCGTACCACCTATGACAACCTGCTTCGTCTAACGAAGGACTGTCCGGAAGTATATGAGGTCATCAAATTCCTGCGTGCAAGAGAAATCGTACATTTCCAGCGGTTTGGTGAAAGCCTCCGTCTGGTACAGGATGAATTAAATTCCGATAACTTCTATGCATTCAATCCGGATTTTGATACCGCAGCTCCCTGTGTCGAGAAACCAAAAGACTGCGGTTGTGATAAGGCATAAAAACCACTATGCCGGGCGGGTATTAACATGAAAATGCAGGGGAATAACACTACGTTATTTCCCTGCACTTTTTACGTTTAATCCAAAAAACGATCATTCCTTGTCTATCGCCAAAGCTATTTTTTCTTCTGCTTTATCATTGTAAATGGATGGTTATATTGAACAGAGTTCAATTATCGACACGCAAAAATCAGAAATTGTTTGCATTTAGCTATTGCAGGAGATTTTTTTCTGCACTATAATAAATGCGTACAAAAATGCAAAATTGCATGCAGAAAGTTGGTGTTTGCTTGAATCAAAAGGAGATTGCACAAAATGTGCTCAAAGGCAACGGTGGGATTGCTAAAACCGCTGACTTTGTTGCAGCAGGCATAAAAAAATATGATGTGGCGGCGCTGTGCAAGGAGGGTTTTCTTGAGAGGATTCGCCGTGGGGTGTACCAATTGCCGGGCAGTGACCAAATCACAGAGGAGCAGCTGCTCCGTGAGTTGCTGCCACAGGGGATCGTTTGTGTGGAGTCCGCCCTGTTTCATTACGGATATAGTGATTTTGCGCCCCGTGCTTGGTCTGTCGCCGTGCCAAGAACGGCGTCCCGGTCAGTCGGCAAAATCGAGGAATTTCCGATCAGGGCCTATTACATTCAAAAGGAGTATTTTCCAATCGGGAAAACCGTTGAGAGCTTCAACGGTGTGAAGCTTCCTGTATATGATCGGGAACGCACCATTTGTGACTGCTTCAAATACCGGACAAAGCTCGACAATGAAACCTTCAACAAGGCGTTGAATGCCTATGTCGCAGATGACCGAAAAAAACTCGCCAATTTGTCCGTGTATGCAAAAAAGATGAAGCTATACAAAAAAGTAATGAGCGTGATGGAGGTGTTGCTGAATGGCTGATATTGCTGCGTCCGTGCTGGCACGGCTGAAAAACAAAGCAAATGAAAGCGGCAGAAGCTATCAGCTATGTTTACAGCTTTTCTGCCAAGAAGAATTTCTACGTCGCTTGGAAAAGTCCAAGTATGCAGATAATCTTATACTGAAAGGCGGGTTATTTATCAATCGTTCATCATACAATTCCTTCTGCTGTTCTCTCCTTTGTATTTCCCTCTCTGCCCGTCGTTCCCAAAAGGCGTCCTTCGACTTTTCTTTATAAAGACGGCTGCCCCGTCCGTTCTGATACTCCGGATACCAGCTCTGGCCAATATGCTCCTGCACGGACGCACCGAAATGCTCAACATGATAGCGGCCTCCCGCCATAGCCCACGGATTATTAAAGGCAAGATCCCGTTTCAGATAATCAAGTACCCATGCTTCATATTCCGGATCTTTTTTCATAGCCTCAAATCCTGCATCGGAAATATGAATAGAGATCGTATCCTGCATCTGCGTCGGGTGAATCGGGATCGCAGAAATCTTATTATAAATATACGCTTTGTATTCCTCCATCGTCATATCCGATTTGGATATTTTATCAATACCGGCATTTTTTGCCGCCTCTAATACTGCTTCCACGTTTTCCGCAAACGCTTTGGGAATGGGTGTTTTTTCTTTCATTTCATAGCTTTTCATGAGCCCCTGATATGCTCTTGTCAGATAATTGATATGTAACATATTTTCCATGCTTTCCCCTCCGGAATCAAATGATCGCAATCCGCTTTTGTTTTCTAATATATCGGGCATATCTGCATTGGAATTGACCGCTTTGACGCAACCGGGCCCTTTTCTGGTGCAAGTGGACGTCAGGGCCGCCGCTGAAAGAAACATGAAAGAATTATTTCATATTAAAAAAATTTGCTTTTTTTTCAAAAAATGGGTATGCTAATCATAGTTGAAAACAACGAGTATATCTTGAGGAAAGAATATGAACACGGAACGACTAAAATATGGGATCCGCATTTTACACGAAGAAATCCGGAATCTAAAAACTACTGCCTTTACCAAAAACAAAACATTTGTACAGCATGGTGATACCAGTCTGTATCAGCACTGTATATCCGTTGCATATCGAAGCATCATCATCGCTGTCCGTTTTCACATAAAGGTGGATATGCGTTCTATGATACGGGGTGCTTTACTCCATGACTACTATCTATATGACTGGCACAACAAAGAGGTGCGAAGCAAACTGCACGGCTTCCGCCACCCAAGAATCGCCTATGAAAACGCCTGTCGTGACTTCAATCTGAACCCTATCGAAAAAGATACGATCCGGAAGCATATGTTTCCGCTTACTCCCAAGCCTCCAAGATACAAAGAGGGTTGGATCATCAGTATCGCTGATAAACTATGCTCTGTTCAGGAAACCTTTCATATGAAAACCTCCCTGTGGAAACCGATCCAATTTCTGTAAATCAAATTCCGCATAGTCTGGCAGCTTTCTAATTAGTTTTTAAACATGAAACAGCTTGTCCAGCACTCCAAGATGTTCTAACAGTACCTTAACACCGATCAGAATCAGGATGATCCCGCCAAAGATTTCTGCTTTTGCTTTGTACTTCATACCAAATGCATTTCCAATCTTCACGCCGAAATAGGAAAATAAAAATGTAATGATCCCGATAAAGGATACAGCAGGGATAAGCTGAACCTTAAGGAACGCAAAGGTGACACCTACTGCAAGGGCATCAATACTAGTCGCTACCGCAAGAGGAAGCATAGCTTTTACCCCAAAGGAAGCATTTAACGGTTCCTCTTCCTTCTGTAATGCTTCCCGGATCATATTCCCACCGATAACAGACAATAACAAAAAAGCAATCCAATGATCAAAATTTTCGATCAAATGATTAAAATTCGCCCCCAGCAAATATCCCAGTAATGGCATTAACGCCTGAAACCCGCCAAAATACAGACCGGTAATCACTCTATACTTCAGCTTTGCCTCCTTTACGGAAAGCCCCTTGCAGACGGATACTGCAAATGCATCCATTGACAGTCCGATGGCAAGAATCAACAGTTCCCAGATACTCATCTTGGTTTCCCCCGGTATATTTTAATATCTAAACCGATTATACATTACAGTTTTTTCGTATGCAAGGCTCTGGCGGCATTCAAAACAGCAAGCACCATAACCCCTACATCCGCCAGAATAGCGATCCACATATTGATGAGGCGGAAGGGAATAAGAATCAGGCAGATTCCCTTTACTAACAGGGCAAACACGATATTTTCATAGGCGATGAAAAGCGTTTTTCTGGAAATCTTCATGGCAAGTGCAATCTTTAACGGATCATCGTCCATCAAAACTACATCTGCCGCCTCGATAGCCGCATCTGAACCTAATGCCCCCATCGCAATTCCCACGTCCGCTCTGGAAAGCACCGGAGCATCATTGACACCATCGCCCACAAACGCCAGTTTTTCCTTTTCCTTCCGTTCCGCCAGAAGCGTCTCTACTCGCTCTACTTTATCGACAGGGAGCAGTTGTCCGTATACCTCATCTATATCCAGTTCCTTTGCAATCGTTTCCGCTACCTGCTTCCCATCTCCGGTCAGCATGATCGTCCGTTTTACGCCTGCCTCCTTTAATCCACGGATTGCCTCCTTGGAATGCTCTTTTACTACGTCGCTAATTAAAATATACCCTGCATATTGCCGGTCAACCGCAACATAAACTACGGTTCCGAGTTTTTCCGGTTTCTCATACGCAACTCCCAGTTCGTCCATCAGCTTTTCATTTCCGGCGGCTACCGCTATTCCGTTTACACAAGCTTTTACACCGTGACCGCCTAATTCCTCTACCTGAGAAAGCAGATGACTGTCCAGTTCCTTTCCGTAGGCTTCCCGGATACTCCGTCCAATAGGGTGAGTGGAATAATTCTCCGCATAAGCCGCATAATAAAGCAGTTCTTCCTCTCTGCCTGCTTCAGCAGGACAAAGCTCTACCACCTGAAAAACTCCCTTTGTCAAAGTACCCGTTTTGTCAAATACCATATACTTTACCTTTGACAAGGCTTCCAGATAATTGGAGCCTTTAACCAAGATTCCTCTGGCGGAAGCACCGCCGATTCCTCCAAAGAAACTCAACGGGATCGAGATTACCAATGCGCAGGGGCAGCTTACGACCAAAAAGCTCAAGGCACTGATTATCCAGACAGACCAATTCGGAGGCAGATGAAGAAACAGCCTTATCAGAGGCGGAAAAACTGCTAGCAAAAGTGCCAGCCCGCACACCACCGGCGTATAGATTTTCGCAAATCTGGTGATAAAATTCTCTGAACGGGATTTCTTCATGCTGGAATTCTCTACCAGATCCAGAATCTTGGAAACGGTAGATTCCCCGAATTCCTTTGTCGTCTTTATCTTTAAAAGCCCTCGGATATTGACACAGCCGCTGATCACCTCGTCCCCCGGTACCACCTCTTTCGGCAGACTTTCACCGGTCAACGCACTGGTATTCAAGGTACTGTCTCCTTCCAAGATGATCCCGTCAATGGGAATCCGCTCTCCCGGTTGAACGACGATAACACTGCCTGTTGCGACCTCCTCCGGATCGACCTGTTCCAGCCCATGCTCGCCTTCAATATTAGCGAAATCCGGACGAATATCCATCAATGCAGCTATGCTTTTCCGGCTCTTTCCCACTGCACAGGACTGAAACAGCTCTCCGATCTGATAAAAGAGCATAACTGCCACGCCCTCTGCAAAATCTCCGCCATTTTTAACGCCGATACACATCGACCCAAGACTGGCAACCGCCATGAGGAAATTCTCATCAAACGCCCTGCCATGTGCGATTCCCAGCGCTGCCTTCCGCAAAATATCATATCCGATGATCAGATAAGGAACCAAAAACATCACGAGCTGGATCCATACGGAAAGTTTCACAAAATGCGTGATTCCGATTCCTGCAAGAAGCAATACTGCTGATATAATAATGCGATATAAAACTTTTTTTTGTTTTCCAGTCATAGCTGTACCACCTCACGCCTTCATTTTTCCTTATAAAAATATCTGGCAATCCGGCTCTGCTTTCCGACAGGCCGCCAAGACTGCGTTCATAACCGCCGACTCTTGTGTTCCCTCCTGAAACTCAATCTTCATTTTCTGGGTCATAAAGCTGACAGTTGCATCCTCAACCCCTGCCACCTTCTTTGCCGCTTCTTCCATTTCCAATGCACAGTTTGCACAATCAACCTCGATCTTATATGTTTTCTTCATCTTGAAACTCCTTTCCTGCTCCTTTATTCTTCTACATGCTCCATTCCCATTTTAATAATATGATAAACGTGTTCATCGTCCAGTGCGTAATAGATACTTTTCCCCTCCCGCCGGAACCTAACCAGCTTCGCATCCTTTAATATCCGAAGCTGATGACTGACGGAGGACTGACTCATATTCAGCAGTTCGGCAATATCACCCACGCACAGTTCGTTTTCAAATAATGCATACAAAATCCGAATCCTGGTAGAATCCCCAAATACCTTAAACAGCTCCGCAAGCTCATATAAGATTTCTTCCGGCGGCTGGGTATTTACCAGCTCTTCTAAGCCTTTGACTGCTTCTTCCTTCTGCTCCTGTTCCATAGCCTCTCCTTTCGTTTCGATTCTTATATTTTAATATATGTTCATTTGTTCATATGTATTATCCCTCATATGTGTAGTTTTGTCAATAGAAAAATCATTTAAACTAAAAATACTCCTCCTTTCCCGTATCGGTAAGGGGAAGCATTTTTATCCGGATGGAATTTCTGTCCATACGATCAAGGAAAAAAATCCAGTAAATCCTTTAAGCTCTCTCCCAAATAGGTCAGCATGGGCTTTAATTCCTCCTCCGGCTGGGTCTGATCCGGTATCATAATTACCCGGCAGCCCGCTGTATATGCAGACTGAATGCCATTCGGGGAATCCTCTACCGCATAGACTGTCTCCGGAACCGCATGCAATCTTTCACAAGCGTATACATAAATATCCTTTGCCGGTTTTCCATGCTTCACCATCGTAGCGCAAATGATGGAAGAAAAATAGGAAAGTAATCCCGTTTCTTTTAGATACGCCTGCGTTCGTTCTAAATCCGAAGCAGTCACGATCGCCAGACAATGGCCCCGTCGGTGCAATTCTTCCAATACCTCTTTTGCATACGGTTTTACCGGAATGCCAACCTTTTTAAGTTCTGCATTCATCAACTCTACCCGTCGTTTTCGTATTTTCTGATACTCCGCCTTTTCACCAAAGAATTCCCGTATCCGCTCCTCTGCAAAGGGATGTCCCAGACTTCGCAGAGAAAGTGCCTGAACATCAGTCATGGTATATCCGCAGTCCGCTGCCGCCTGTTTCCAAAACCGGCGATAATACCGTTCCGTGTCCAACAATGTACCGTCCATATCAAACAATATGATTTCCTCCATCTGCCTTTCCTCCGTTTCAAAACCGTCTTAAAATCAACTCTCCTGTTCCCTGCTATGGGGCAGCGGAGCATAGCTTCTGTCTATAGTGATCAGACACTGGGAATCCGAATGTTCTTCTGACACTAGTTCTTGTATTCTTTCTTTCAGATCCGTATCCGATACGGGATAATCATAGGGTACTACACAGTCAAATATCAGTCTGCTTCCGTTTTCCTTTATTATCTGGCGCAGATCATGGATCGAAATCCTTTCATCAATACTCTTTACCAGCCGGTTCAGCCAGCTGCGGATGTCCTCCACTGCCGAATCCGTAATGATCGGATCAAAATGGATCAGCATATTCAAACCGTCCTGCTCTAAAAAATCCTCTTCAATGCGGTCAATGATCGCATGACACCGGATCACGTCTGCTTCCGCTGCCATCTCTACATGTACACTGGCAAACAGCCTTCCCGGTCCGTAATCATGTATCATTAAATCATGCGTCCCCAAAACTCCCTCATAGGAAAGCACCTTATCATGAATCCGCTTTACCAGCTCCGGATCCGGCGCCTTGCCAAGCAGAGAATCCAATGTCTCCTTTACCAGACCAAAACCGCTATATAAGATAAACAATGCCACTTCAATTCCCAGCCAACCGTCCAGCATCCATCCGGTCTTATAGGCAAGGATACCGGCAATCAACACCGCTGCGGTACTGATTACGTCATTCCGACTGTCAACCGCTGCCGCCAGCAAGGTCTGAGAAGAAATCCTTTTTCCGACCGATCGATAGAAAACTGCCAGCCACAGTTTTACCAGAATGGAGCCTAAAAGGATTCCAACCGTTACAAGTGTAAAGTCAACAGTAACCGGTTCCAGTACCCGCTGAATTCCGGTCTTTAACAGTTCCAGTCCGATCGCCATGACCAGCAGCGCCACAAACAATCCTGCCAGATATTCGTATCGGGCGTGTCCATATGGATGATCCTTATCCGCCGGTTTGCTTGCCATCTTAAAACCCAACAGACTGATCACATTTGCCGATGCGTCAGAAAGGCTGTTAATTGCATCCGCTACAACTGCAACACTTCCTGCCGCCGCCCCTATCAGGCATTTTCCCAGAAACAAAAGGAGATTACAGATAATCCCTACCCAGCCTGCCAGCTTTCCATATGCACTGCGGACAAGAAGATCGTCCGTTTTCTGATACTCTTTGATAAATATTTTTATTAGTAATTTTGTCATAGCAAGCACCTCTGCTAACTCATTATATGAACCATCTTTGCATTTGCTATCCGAATTTGATCCGCATTCGCTCCAGCTTTTTCAGCATAGGCTTGGCACCCAAACCTAAAAACAAAACGGTGGATATTCCATGAAGAACATCCAGTGGCAAGCCGGACAGACAAAATGCTCCTATCGTTTCCATCGTAAGCGGCAATCCTGCCAGAAGCACCGTAGAAAAATTCATAACGCCGCCATAAAGGATTACCGTACTGAGAAATCCATACCCGCAATACAAGAAAAGATTCTGTGAGCTTTTCTTATAAAAAAGCAGACCTGCAAACAAACCCACGTAACCTAATGCAAACATCTGCCAAGGCGTCCACGGTCCCTGTCCAAACAGCATATTGGATACTAAAATGGATACAGCCCCCACTAAAAATCCCGCTTCACCTCCAAAAGCAATACCGGCAATGATCGTTATCGCTGTCATCGGTTTAAAATGCGGAAGCATGGAAAACACTGCCCTGCCTGCTACCCCAATCGCACATAAGACGGAAAGTATGACCAGTTCCCTGACCGAAGGACGTCTCCCTTCAAAATTCAAAAAGAACGGAAGCATACATTCCAAAAGTATCAGGAATGCGATCAAATAATAATTCTCGTTATTTCCTGCCAGTACAGTTAACGGTATCTGTAACATTGCGATCACCAGGCTTAACTTTGTCCGCATCGGCAGACCCACGGAAGCATTCCTTAAAGTCTGTAGTCTTTTCTCTCCGGAATCTTCCGTGATCGCCTTCTGCGTTAAAGTCTCCGGCGCCTGAACTGACAGGCATTCTTCCTGTTTTACGTACTTTTCTTGCGTTTCTTCCGGTTCCGGCTGTTTCCGTTCCAAAGCTCCACAACAGACCGCTATGACATCTTTCGTCGTGACTGCAAGTGGAACCCACTGCCGCACCATTCGATTCGCATTCGTCGTATAAAAATGATTTTCCGAAAAAAAGTGCCGGGGCGATCCACTTGCTGCCACCTGTCCGTCAAAGAACAAAATACACCGGTTCGCATATTCCGCACAAAATTCTATGTCATGGCTTACCATGATAATAGTAAGCCCCTGTGCAGCCAGCTTTTGCAAGATACGCCCCTCCAGCTGCTTGTATTCTACATCAAGCCCCTTTGTCGGCTCGTCCAGCAGTAATATTTCCGGTCGTGCCAGCAGAACCTTAGCCAATGCCAATCTCTGCTGTTCTCCACCCGACAGATCATAGGGATGACGTTCATACAGTTCCTCTAACTGACAAAACTCGGTTATCTGCTTTAATATCTCCTGAAATTCCTTTCTATCTGGAAAACCTGCTGTCTTCTCCTTGCCCATTTCCTCTAATTCTTCCCGAACCGTATCCGCTGTAAACAGTAATTGCGGGTTCTGGGGAAGACAGATGACCCGCTTTTTCCCGGAAGGAAACTGCACTGTCCCCCGCTGCGGCTTTCGACTGCCTCCAAGCACGGACAAAGCGGTGGTTTTTCCGCTTCCGTTTCCCCCCAGCACTGCAAGCACTTCCCCTTCATATGCCTGCATGGACAATCCTCTTAGTATATCCTCTTGCTTCCGTTCATAGCGAAACCAGACCTCTTTTAAAGCAACGGTCGCTTTTTTCGTTTCTTCCGGCAGAAAAGGATTCGTTTCTTCCGGCAGCGGGAACAGCTGACGCCTGTTTTGAAAATCCGCAAACCATTCTTTTCCCTCCCGTACCGTCAGCGGGCAGGGAGAATCCTCATGTCCTGCTGAAAACCAAACCTGCACCGATGCCGGCATAGATGCGAACAGGCTCATCTGCCGCCTTCCAATCTCCTCAGCCGCAGCTGCCGGCTCCCGATCCAAGCACAGTCTCCCTTCCTCCATTACCAGCAGCCTTGTACAATAAGGCAATGCCTCCTCCAAACGATGCTCCGTCATGAGTATCGTCGTTCCAAGCTCTCTATGGATCCGCCCCAGCATTTCCAAAAAATCGGAAGCGGCAATGGGATCCAGCTGACTGGTTGGTTCATCTAACAGCAGGATCTCCGGCTGCATAACCATAACGGAAGCAAGATTTAATAACTGCTTCTGTCCGCCGGATAAGCTGGCGGTTTCCTGATGAAACCACTTCTGTATCCCAAAAAATTGACTTATTTCCGCTACCCGTTTCCGAATCTCTCCTGCCTCCATTCCGATGCTTTCCAGTCCGAATGCAAGCTCATGCCAAACCTTATCCGTCACGATCTGATCCTCCGGATTCTGGCTGACAAAGCCTATCGCTTCCGCCTGTTCGTTTGGATGCATTTCCGATATAGGACTTCCATGAAATAATATCTGACCGGATTGATCTCCAAAAGGAGTTACAGTCGGCTTCAGCTGCCGAAGGAGGGTGGTTTTCCCACTGCCGGAAGCACCGCACAACAGGATAAATTCGCCCGAATGAAGCTGTAACTCTATCTGATCCAGTACCTGTTTTTCCCCGAACGGGTATTGAAAGGATACGTGTTTTAAACAAAAGATCTCCACTTTCGTTCCTCCTTTCCGTTAAGCAGCATCGGCAGACACAGCAACGCAGCATACGCCAGATAAGCAACTATTGCATACGGTGTAAAATCCGCCTGTATCACCATAGGAAAACAGGTCCAGTAAAAGCAGCCTTGAACTATGCCAAAAAAGATCAGTCCCCCCAGAAGTAGGATCACCGTCAGCAGACCCGTATCCCGTCCTGTCCAGCGATACAAAGAATACGCTGTCCGTCCCGGAAGCCCATAGCCCCTTGCTTTCATGGAATCCGCCGTTACTACAGAATGCTCCATCGCCCAAGTCAGCGTAACGGAAAAAATCCGAATCCCATTTCGTATCCGGACAAGAATCGTTCCCTGCGTGATGCCACAGCCCAACTGCCGCTGTGCCTCCGTTACCGCCTTTAACTGCCTCCAATACCGGGGAACCAATCGAAGGGTCATAGAAAGCACCAGACTAAATGCTGGCATCACTCGTCCAAACAGGTACACCAGTTTATCTGTCGTCATGATCTGATTCCAGCAAAGAAACCATTGGATTGCCGCTGCGATCGCCGCTGCTGCTGCAATCCCATACAGCACAGACTCTAACGTAAACGGATTCCCGCTGGGAAAATATCCCAAGATCGTAAGCCCCTGATGATTCACCAATGGATTGATCAGGATGATCATACCGGAAAGGGGCAAAACTCCGGCTGCAAAAAACCGAAGTATCCGCCTGCCGCACAGATACCAGCCATATATAAGAGCAGTCAAAAGCCCCAGTATCAGACATATCGGCTGGCGCAGGAACATAATCAGTCCCAGCACCAACGACAGGTATATTAGATTTAAGATTGGGTGATAGGCAGAAAATGCGTCTCTCATATCGTTCCTCATTCATTCATATTGCAGCTATAATACCACTGAATCGAGTCGCCCTCTCGCAGAACGTATGCAGAACAGCCGTAATTCGGAGATACCCCGTTTACGCTGTATTTCCAGCCGGAAAGGTTTCCACAGTCGAATTCATATAGATTATTGATTCCTTTTACATATGCGCTTCCATACATAGGAAAATAATTTGCATCAAGGGGGATTCCTGCATTCATACAGGTACGTCTTAATACATCATACACCGTTTCCCCTTCCGTAACGCTTACAGTCGTGGTTCCCAGAATATACCCGTTTTCTGGTATAATACCAGCCTTTGCCGGATTCAGGGTATCCATATGTTCTAAAACGTCCGTGCAGGAAATGGATAACGTACAGGTAAAAGAAGGGGTCTGGTCAGCCTCCGTTTCCGGCTCGGCAGCCTCCTGCGGCTCCGTCTGGGTATCACTGGACGCAGACGTCCCAACCGGCACTTCCGTCTCTGTACTTGCAGGCTTTAAGTCTGCATTCTCCGTTCCCTTCTGGGAAGCTGCTTCCTCCGTGCTTCCCGTACTTTCTTTTTCCGGTTCCGGTTCTATCTGTGCGGCATACGTTCTTTCCGTTTCTTCCGAAAGCCGGATCAATCCAACGGTTCCGGCTTCTGTTCTCACAGAAACAGATGAACGGATCTTCCTTTGCCCAACGGAAAACAAGACAGCGATCAGACCGAGAAGAAGCACTCCGATTCCTATGATGATTGATTTATACCGCTTTATCCATTCCATATTTTTCCCCTTTGGTTTCTTTCGTTCTTAACAGGACTTTCTGACAATTCTATTCGCTTTGCTTTTGAATGTCAATCCTCCTATATCTCTCCCAGCAGTTCCTCCGCCCCCAGATAATCAAACTCCTCCAATCGCTCTAACGCCTGCTGCAACACGAAGCGGATAGATTCCGGTATGGATTCCTTCATTAGATTCTCCAAGAGGGCTGCCGCAGGCTCTGATTCATAGCGTTCGATAAATGCCAGACTATTATCCAACAGCATTCGCTGCTCCGAAGTCAGCATATCCTCTTCCTGTTCCGTTGCTGCGATCGCCGGAAGCTCAACGGTTTCTTCTTCTCCCAGATACGTACGGATTCCATTTATCACCCAAAGCCATTCTTCACACAGTTCTTCCCAGTGCGTTTGAATATACTCCCAATTCCCTTCTCTGGCATTCTGCTCATGTTCCAGTGCCAATCCATAAAGCTCCTCCGCTCCCACCGTCTTAGCATTGGACTTTAGTGAATGCACCTCGATCATATAGTTCTGAATATCCTTATCCTCATAAAAGGATAAGATCTTCTGGAACTTCTCTGCAAAGCTGTCTGCAAACAGCTTTAACATCCAATGAAACTGCTGCATGGAATCGGCTGCATAATGATACCCCTTTGCCAGACTGATATGAGACTGCTCCAGCATCTTTATCAGTTCCAGCATACAGGCATTCATTTCCTTTGTTCCAGCCATTTCTACCTCTTCCGCCGCCTTTTCATTTTCCAGTGGGGCCGCATCTTGAGAGATCAGGATATATTCCGGCGGCAGCAGTTCATAAAGCAGCTGCTCCAGCCGCTCTCCTTTGATGGGTTTTGTCACATATTCACAAAATCCCTTCTCCAGATAAAAGTCCCGTACTCCTTTAACTGCATTTGCAGTCAATGCTACTACCCGTGTCTGCTGGTTGGGATTTCCGTCTTCCCGCCGCAGCCGGTTCAGGGTTTCCAACCCATCCATTTCCGGCATCAGATGATCCATAAAGATCAGATGGTACTGTTTCTGCCGGGTCAGTTCCAAACATTTTACACCGCTTTCCGCTGTATCGATCTGGATCCTCGTTTCCTTTAACAGTCCCCGGATCACAGACAGATTCATATCATTATCGTCTACAAACAGCACTCTGGCACGGGGAGCGATAAATAATGCCTGATAGGTTTTCCGTCTCCCCTGTATCCTTGTATTTTTCTGGAACTGGGCTTCCATCGGTGTAGCATCACGAATCTCCTGCGGTATCAACAGCCGGAAATCTGATCCTTTTCCATAGGTGCTATATACCTGCATTCTGCCGCCCATTTGATTCAACAGATCTGCAACGATCGCCATACCAAGCCCTACCCCCTCGATATTACGATTTTTCATTATATCAAACCGTTGAAAGGCCTCCGTGATCCGGGCAATATCCTCCGGGCGGATTCCGATTCCGGTATCCTCAACAGAAATCCGCAGCCTGCCCATTCCTTCTCCGACCTGATCAAAATTCACGGTTAAGGTTACTTTTCCGTTTTCCGTATACTTTACCGCATTATTCAAAATATTCGTAATGATCTGCTTTACCCGCATTTCATCACCATACAGCAGACGGGGAATATCCTTTCCCGTAACGATCTCAAAGGACAGTCCCTTGCCCTGTGCCTTCAAGGAAACCATGTTAATGACATCTCTAAGCATGTGAGCGGTTTCGTATTCCTCATTTATAATCTCCATCTTACCGGATTCTACCTTTGAGAAATCCAAAATGTCACTGATCAAAATAAGCAGGCTTTCTCCGGCCTTTTTGATATTGGCGGCATATTCTAAAACCTGCTCGTTTTCCTCCTCCCGCAGAATCAGTTCATCAAATCCCAGCATGGCATTGATCGGTGTCCGAATCTCATGGGACATATTTGCCAGAAAATCCGTCTTGGTTTCATTCGCTTTCGTTGCAAGTATCCGTTCCTGACTTTGTTTCAATAAGCCGGATACGTCGGAAATGCCCATGATTATCATAAACAGCATGAGACCGAGACTGATAAAATTATTGCTGTATATTCCGGTCGAGGAATTCAAAAAAGACCACATCTGCAAAATGGCAGAAAAAACAAGCAGCAGAATACCTGCTAACAGCTTCCACTGCCGGATTCCTTTTACATAATCCCAGATCACGGTAAATACTACCAGAAAACCGCTGCCCAGTATCACACCCCAGCCAATCGGATACATTTCATAATAATCATAGGTATTCGTAAGAACAAGCACGGTCATGATGATGTTCACCGCCACCGCCACCGCTGTCCCCACCGTATAAATGCGAATATGCCGATTCTTTTGAAGGCGATTGATATAAAACAGCATGGGAATCGGTATGAGAAACAGGGCAGACCAGAGCATCAGTTCCCCTACGGACAGACTGCCATAATAAAACTGTCGTAATCTGCTTTCACCCAAGATCCAGACAGCGGTACATACCGCAGTTATACCCAGATATGTAATATCCGTCTTCGGATTGCCATGAAAGCCCAGATGGAGCATAACGCCAAAAAGGATCAATATGATACCGGTATAAAAAAGCAGAATGGCAAAAATAAGGTCGCTGCCATAAGAATCCAGCATCCAGAACAGGATTCCCTTTTCCGTACCGATCCGAACATCATTTAACCGGCCTGCGGTATCCGGTTCCGGCGCAGAATACTGGATCTCGATACACTTTCCGGCATCCGTATTCGATAAAGGGATCATCAGATAACCGGAAAACATATGGAAGCCAAACAACCGGGTTTCCTGATTATCCAATTCTCCTCTCACCTCTCCGTCAATACGGACAGTGACATTCTGGTGCTGTCCCTTAACCATGATGGTAGTTCGGTTTGTAATGTTCTCCGGCAGTACATTCTGAATCCGGACCTGTGTATCGGTTCCGGAGAGGCGGCCCGGAACGATGACCGGCCTATTCATATCCCCGTTCAACAGCCAGCCCTCGTTAAAGTCCTGACAATCATAATCCGTCAGACGGACATCCTCCGAGGAAGAAAGAAAGTGAACGACACAGAATAAGAGCCAGAAAAAGAATAAAAGCCAGAAAGCCAGCTTCACTATGATAAGCGGAATCTGAAACATCTTGTTATCTTCTTGTCCCATATCCTGCTCCCTCCTCTTCCTTTGTATAAACCCCTTCAACTGCCTGTATTATATCGCAGACAGCCTTAAAAATCTACTGATTTCCTTCATTCACGGTTTCGATCGCAGAAATCAAACACGCTTACCTGCTATCTGATATACTGTGATCATCAGAATCAAACGATTGTCCAATAATAGGAACTGTGGTATATTTATAATGGGTTTTATCATAATCGGAGGGGTTTTATGAAACGACGACATATACTGAAAACCGTCTGTTTCTTTCTGGCAGCAAGCGGACTTCTGCTCGCCACTGCCTGCGGGAACAAAACGGAAGATACCGATACGGAAGCGGTGACCGCATCCGATGACACTGCGGCGGATGCCTCAACAGACACCGCAGCAGACAAACCATCCACGACAGAGGAACGGGAGACCGGAACCGAAGACGGGACCGAAGATGGAACCGAAGCGGAGACATCCAAGACCGGCACCACGGCTCCGGCATCCTCCGGCAAAAGCACGACTGCCGCACAGACCGGGACCGGAAGCAGTCCGTCCCCGGCTCCTTCCGGCGGGGGAAGCACACCGTCTGCGTCATCACCGTCACCGTCCGCGCCTCCGGCATCCTCCGGCAGCAGCACGACCGCTGCACCGGCTGCCGGTGCACCTACCGAGCATACCCATTCCTGGGTGGCATCCACCCAGACCGTCTATCATGAGGAAGAGGGGCACTATGAGAGAGTGTGTGTCGATCCGGGTGCTACTTGGCCTTTGTATGCTACCCATACCATCTGCGATGGCTGCGGGTTTGATTACACGCTTCATCCAGAAGAACCAGCACCCCATATTTGTCCAGATGGTCTTCGACATACCTATGGTGGACGAAGCGTAATTGTCGGTGAACAAGTGCTTCCTCCCGTATATGAAAACCAATGGGTAGTCGACAAAGCGGAATGGACCGAGACTGTCACCACCTATACCTGCAGCGGCTGCGGTGCAAAAAAATAAAAGACTAAAAAACGAGGTACTGTGTTGAACCTCGTTTTTTATTGTATTTCCTGCTGCTTCCAGTCAGACAGCTATTTTTCATTGACATTTTTCTTCCGTTCATGCATAATTACCTATCATATGAAAAAGGAGCGGAAAGCATGGAATTTAACTTAAGCGATAGCGATGATCAAGATAAGGATATGGATTTAGAACTGCAAAAAGATCCGTCTTATGCAGACGAGGACGGTTACTACCATGCACCTGTAAAACCGACTCCCACGGTTATCGACGTACCGAAAAAAAAGCAGGTTCATATCTCACCATTTCTCTTTGTTATTCCGGTAATCATAGTAGTGATCGTAGTGCTTCGATTCCTGCCGATTTCCTCTACCAAATCATTAAACACCCTTGTCCGGCAGCCGCAGAAGCAAATCGAGACAGAGCTTGGGCTTTCCCTTAACCAGAATCCCGGCTTTGTTACCATGCTGAGTGTTCCAAACAACAATGCGGACGGGTTTGAAACCTATACCACCGATCAGGAGGATTTCAGCGTTATATATTATGAAGGAAAGCAATTTGGCATCAGCTTTTCCAGCCGAAAGTATTCCCTTTTCGGTGTAAAGATTGACGATGCGGAATATAAGATCCTCAAAGACGCCGAAGGCGCAAGCGGTACGATTCAGGAAAACGGTTCGCCTGCCTATTCCTATTCCAACAGCTTTACCATGGTAGAAGATATGGGGAACGGAAAAAGCACTGCCACTTATCT
This sequence comes from uncultured Lachnospiraceae bacterium, assembly GCA_947589055.1. Taxonomy (GTDB): domain Bacteria; phylum Bacillota; class Clostridia; order Lachnospirales; family Lachnospiraceae; genus CAG-632. The sequence goes on from CANPZL010000027.1 coordinate 25,548, forward strand.
CTTGGGAACGGACGGAAGCGTGCTGGTACTGGTCTTTAATGATGTTACGAACCGGCTTGTCAATGTTATCTATTACTATGACAGCGAACGTATCCTACAGGACATTACGCTTTTTTAACAATCCATAAAGCGGCTACTGCCTGCACAAGAAAACAGGGCTGCTGCTTTCACGAATGTATTCGTTGAAGCAGCAGCCCGTTTCATTTTATGTTGGAGCGCAGCCGGTTCCCGATCTGCTTCCAGAGCATTCTATGTCTAAATCTGATCTAACGCCTGCTCTAAATCGGCGATTATGTCGTCAACATGTTCAATTCCCACCGATAAACGGATCAAATCCGGCGCTACCCCTGCTTCCCGAAGCTGTTCATCTGTCATCTGACGATGGGTATGGCTTGCCGGGTGCAGCAGGCAGGTCTTACTATCCGCTACATGGGTAACGATGGAAGCCAGCTTTAGTTTATCCATAAAAGCGATAGAGGTTTCTCTGCCGCCTTTTAAGCCGAATGCCAGAACGCCGCAGGAGCCGTTGGGCAGATATTTTTTCGCCAGTGCGTGACAGGAATCCCCCTCCAGATCCGGATAGCTGACCCATGCCACCTTATCATTTGCTTTCAGGTATTCCGCTACTGCCAATGCATTCCTGCAATGCTGTTTCATACGAAGGGGAAGGGTTTCCAGTCCGATATTCAAATAAAAGGCATTCTGGGGCGATTGAATCGAACCGAAGTCACGCATCAGTTGTGCAGTTGCCTTCGTAATATAAGCGCCCTTTCCAAAACGCTCCGCATATACGATTCCGTGGTATGATTCATCCGGCGTTGTCAGTCCGGGATATTTCTCTTTCTGTGCCAGCCAGTCAAAATTCCCGCTGTCTACGATACAGCCGCCTACACCAATGGCATGTCCGTCCATATATTTCGTAGTGGAATGGGTAACTATATCCGCACCCCAACGGAAAGGCTGACAGTTCACCGGCGTTGCAAAGGTATTGTCCACGATCAGGGGAACGCCATGCTTGTGTGCCAGCGTTGCAAACTTTTCAATGTCAAATACGGAAACCGTAGGATTCGTTATGGTTTCTCCAAAGACTGCCTTCGTGTTCGGCTTGAAGTATTTTTCCAATTCCTCTGCCGGAAGATTCTGATCAATGAAGGTGCATTCGATTCCCATCTTCTTCATGGTGACTCCAAACAGATTAAAGGTTCCGCCATAGATGGAAGAGGAAGCAATAAAATGATCTCCTGCCTCGCAAATATTAAAAATCGCATAAAAATTCGCTGCCTGTCCAGAGGAGGTCAGCATAGCCGCCACACCGCCTTCCAGAGAACAAATCTTAGCGGCTACCGCATCATTCGTCGGATTTTGCAGCCGGGTATAAAAATATCCGTCATCTTCTAAATCGAACAATCTGCCCATTTCGTCACTGGTATCGTATTTAAATGTGGTGCTTTGTATGATAGGAAGCTGTCTGGGTTCTCCCTTTTTCGGCTGATACCCATCTTGTATGCATTTGGTTTCTATTCTTCTTTCCATAGGTTCCTCCTTATCCCTTTTGATTCTTTCTTGTGCATTGTACTACAAATGAGGACTTTTGTGAATATCCGAATCCTTTTTTGAGATTATAGTTGTTCTCATTTCCAAACCCGGCTATAATAACATCATCCATTATCCTTAGACATATATTGTGTGGAAATCTCCCACGGAAAGGAGTTTTATGTCAAACGAAACGAACTGGCGCTGCCGATTTCATATGCTTCCTCCAAAGGGCTGGTTAAACGACCCGAACGGGCTTTGCCAGTTTCAAGGAACCTATCACGTCTTTTTTCAGTATACGCCGGAATTCCCCAGACAGGAGCTAAGAGCCTGGGGACACTATGCAAGCAGTGACCTGCTGCATTTTCGTTTTACGGGGATAGCCCTACAGCCGGATTCTCCATATGACCGAACCGGCGCTTTTTCCGGCTCCGCCTGTACGGAAGCGGATACCATCGCTCTCTATTATACGGGAAACGTGGAACTGGAAGGAGAACATGATTACACCCATTCCGGCCGAGAATCCAACACGTTACGGGTGACTACCCGGAATGGGATTCAGGTATCGGAAAAAATCTGCGTTCTGGATAACTCCAATTATCCGGCGGGCTATACTTGCCATATCCGAGATCCTAAAGTCTGGAAGGAAGGAGATACCTATTATATGGTTTTGGGTGCAAGACGCCTTGATGACAGCGGGGCTATCCTGCTCTATCAGTCACAGGACGGTCTGCACTGGAAGCTGTTTTCAGAACGAACCTCCCGTCAGCCCTTCGGGTTTATGTGGGAATGTCCGGATCTATTTCAGATGGACGGTAAAACCTTCCTTTCCTTCTGCCCACAGGGTATACCGGCAGAACCTTATCGGTTTCAAAACCTGCATCAATCCGGCTATCTGCCTTTTTGCCTTACTAGCACGGAGCCAATCAATGAAACTGTTTTCCGTGAATGGGATATGGGCTTTGATTTTTATGCACCTCAAACCTTTCAGGACGAACAGGGCCGGCGGATCCTGATCGGCTGGGCCGGCGGTCCCGAAACCACTTATCAGGAGCCTACTCTAAAGCAGAACTGGATCCATACCCTGACGCTTCCCAGACAGATAACCTGCCAGCAGGGAATCCTTAAACAGATGCCATTACCGGAATTTAATGAATTACGTTCCCAGTGCCAAGAGCTTCCGTCCGGACAATGGTACAGGGCAGATCATTGCTTTGACTGGGAACTGGAACTGCTGCCGGAATCGGAACCGGCGTTTTCAATCCATATCACCGAGGAATGTAAGCTTTCTTATTCAAATGGCATCTTAACTCTGCAATTTACAGGAAAATCCGGTGCAGGCAGAACCCGAAGGCAGGTTCGATGTGAAACAATCCGTACCATCCGTATCCTTGCAGACTGCTCGATTCTGGAATGCTTTTTTAACGACGGGGCCATCGTCATGACTACCCGTTTCTTTCCAGAGGATTCTTTGCTGCCGATACGGGCAGATGGAGCGTTTCAAAAAAATATCCTTTGGAATCTTAATACAAAAGACTGCATTTGCACGGTTTTAGAAAAAAATGAATAGAGAACTTCCGAACGCCTCATAATCATAAATAAGGAGGTATTCGCATGGAAACATTTCGCTATGAAATCAAAAGTACGGTTGGCATTCATGCACGATCCGCCGGTCTGCTGGCTAAGGAAGCACGGGGCTTTACCAGTAAAACGACACTTCGGAAGGAGGATAAGCTGGCGGATTTGACAAAGCTCATGGCGATCATGGGATTAGGTGTGAAATGCGGCGACGTGGTAACGGTAGCAGTGGAAGGAGCAGACGAGGTGGTGGCGGTCGCTGCTCTGGAAGCATTTTTTAATCAGAATCTATAAAATCAGGCGGCCGGATATAGATGCCGCATAAGGCAGTAATTGGAATATTCTTTGAGAAAAAACTATTAAAAACGGCGGCCCCCTATGTTTTCAGGGTGCCGCCGCACTAACTGCATATAAAGCCGCCTCTGTTGCAAGATCGCATCTTATGCGTTTCCTTTTAATCAGGACAACTTACCATATTGTTCATCGTCAACCGCTTCCAGCCATTCATTTGAACTGTTTTCCCCCGGCACTTCAATGGCAAGATGGGAAAACCAACTGTCGGCTGCTGCCCCATGCCAATGTTTTACTCCGGCAGGAATGTTAATGCAGTCTCCGGGTTTCATCTCGATCGCTTTCTTTCCCCATTCCTGATAGTAGCCCCGGCCTGCCACACAGATCAATATCTGACCGCCGCCTTTTTCCGCATGGTGAATATGCCAGTTGTTCCGGCAGCCGGGTTCAAAGGTAACATTAAACACGCCTACCTGACTATCGGATATGGGAGCAAGATAACTCTGACCGATAAAATACTGGGCAAAAGCGTCATTGGGTACTCCGATCGGAAATACCATCTTTTCGGCATGCGCCGCTTTTCCTAATGTTTTTTCATCATTTACTTCATTCATCTGTACGCCTCCTGTAACCTATCCGTATTCTAAAAATGAAACTTTCTATTGTATGAATACTATAACACATTTTGCTGTTTGTTCCAACTATATGACTGCAATTCATATCCTACTCCTTCACCCATACCTGCATCTCCCCTTGCTCCGGCGGTTCAAACAGGGCTTCGGCCTTTACGGCAAGACCTTCATCAACCAAGTATGCCTGTTCCCCTTTGACAGATACTTCCTGATTCCGTTTTTCAATCCGCTGTTTTCTGACCCCTTCTTCGACATCAAGATAATGAAACGCCCACTGAATCCCCCGATTCTCATAGAATTCCTTCGCAGAGCATCTTGCCTCCCGTGTCCAGAAGCCCCAGTCCAAGATCACGTCACAACCGGCTTCCAGAATCTCGACGGACTTATCTAACAGGTACGCCTGTAACCGTTTTGTATACCTGTCATGTTCACTGCCCGCATTCTGTCCGAACATGGCAAGCATGATTTCGTCTACTGAAAGTATGATTCCTCCATGCTCCCTGACCAGTTTCTCCGCATAGGTACTTTTTCCGCAGCAAAGTCTGCCGCATATGAGAATAACCTTTGCCATCTCAGTACCGATTCCCTCCTCTGCCTGTCGGCTCCTTTTTTCTGTTCCGATTCATTCCGATCGTCAGAATATAGGCGGCAATAAAAGAAGCGATCGTAACCAGAATAAAATGAATCAGGCTTTGATCGACCACCCATTTCGTAAGTCCCGTCAGCTTCCCTGCAAGCCGGACCGCAACGATCATAGCAGGATGAAGGATATAGACCAGCATGGCGATCCTTCCTAACCGTTTCCCTCCTGTAATCTCCAGACGACACATCCCCATAAAAAGGAAGATCATGACCAATGGCAGGAAAAGATACATACTGTCGTGTCTCTGCCAGCCTGCAAAATGTAACAGCAAACCTTCCATCAGCATGAAAACACCGGAAACAGAAAGTCCAAGCATCACATAGGACGTAGAAATCCGGCTTCGTCGTTCCTCCTGTTTCTTCAGATAATAACCAAGCATCAGAAAAACCGGAACGAAAAACAAACCGTTTCTGGTATAGTCAGAAACACTGAAAATCCCGTCATACATTTCCTTCAAGACAGGAATCCCCCTTGTAAGCCCATAATAACTGTCACCCAAAAGCCCAAGTACATAGAATCCGCCGCTAAGGAGCAGCACTACCCAATCCTTACAGTACCGGAGCAGGATTCCTACGAAAAACAAACCAAATATGGCCGCCGGAAGATACCAGAGATGATAAAAGGTTCCGTTTATCAGAATATCCTTACATAGACCTGCCAGAGAAAACCCCTCACCAAAATAGCCGCTGTAAATCATGATCGGCACATATAGTACCATTGCAATTATATACAGCAGGCCCAGACGTTTTAACTGACGGAAAAGCCGGGTCAGATCCTTTGTATTCGGAATCTCCGGCAGTACAAAAAATCCGCTCACCATCAAAAAAAAGGGAACTGCCACTCTGGCAATCACCCGTGTCAGGATAAAATCCGGCCATTCGCCAAAGGAAAGCAGCGGCGAAGTATGAATCGTGATCACCAGTATCGCACTGATGATCCGAAACCAATCCAGCCCTCCGTATTTTCGCTTTTCACTCATGAACCTTCCTCCACTGCTGCCTGTACCAAAAGATCCAGCACCTTACGAAAAGGAATCCCGTTTGCCTTCATCATGCTGGGATACCGGCTGTGAGATGTGAATCCCGGTATGGTATTGATTTCATTAAAGATGATCTCTCCCTGCGGGGTCAGGAACATATCCACTCTCGCCATGCCCCGGCATTCCAGTATACGATACAGGCGGCCCGCCATCTGACGGATTCGCTCCGTCGTCTTTTCATCAATCCGGGCAGGCACATGGATCCGGGAAGTTTCCAGCGTATATTTTTCATGGAAATCAAAGACTGCACTATGCAGCTCGATCTCGTCCACCGCTCCGATCGTCAATTCTTTATTTCCCAATACCGCACACCCTACTTCAAATCCTTGAATCGCTTCTTCGATCACGACCTTTGTATCATAGTTCCATGCATCTTCGATAGCGGCAGCCAGATCCTCTTTCCGATCTACCTTTGTGATACCGTATGAAGAACCTGCACGGGAAGGCTTTACAAACACCGGATAGGTCAAGTCGCTGCACAGGTTTTCCTGTTCTTCCTTTTTCATATAGGATTGTAAGACTACAAAATCCGGAACCCTGATGCCGGCCGCCCGTGCTACCACATGGGCAAGATCCTTGTCCATACAAAGGGCAGAGCTTAACGTACCACAGCCCACATAAGGGATTCCTGCAAGATCGCACAAGCCCTGAACAGTACCGTCCTCCCCGTTTTTTCCATGCAGAACCGGAAATACCACATCAATCCGCTCTGTTTGCAGGGTTCCGTCTTTTGTGAGCATACCGATACCATGCACGTCTCTGCTGGGTATGATAAATGCGGGGGTGCAGTCCGTTTTCTGCCAGTGATCCTCCGGTATCTCGGAAATAGTACCATAATACCGCAGCCATACTCCCTTTTCTGTGATCCCGATCGGTATCACCTCATATTTCTCCGGATCTAACGCCTCCATAACACCGGTGGCTGATTGCAGGGAAACACTGTATTCAGACGAACAGCCGCCAAATAAAACTACTATTTTCATTCGTTCCATGATCTATCCTCCGCTTTCCCCATTCGGCTGTCTTGACCGAATGCTTTCAAATTCCTTTCTCATTCTACTCCATTTTCTTCCTGAATGGTAGAGTTAATTCTGTTTTTCCAGATAACGCTCCCGAATCTCCTGCTCCGTTCTTTCAATTTCCAGCTTCAATTCTCTGGCGGAAAGTCTTCTGGCGCCACTGCCCCATATGTTCGTCTGCTCCGCCTTGTCTGATGTGGCAACGATTATATCATAGGTCTGTCCATATTCATAAACCATTTTTTCTATATACTGGTCGGCGGTCTGTCCTTCCTTTGTATAGACGACTCGAATGTTTTGATAGTCAAATTCCTTTCCTTTGTTTCCCGGCACCTGATAGGCGTCAAAGATCAACATCACCTTTCTCTTTCTATAGCCCTGATAGTTGCAAAGTCGTTCCGCAAGACCTGTTCTGGCAGCGTCCAGATTATCCTTTGCCAGCTCCTTTAGTTCCTCCCATGCATACACTACATTATATCCATCTACTAACAGATACTGCTCTTTTTGAGGAACCGGTTTTCGCTTTTTTTCTGTGGAAACCGGCCGTTCTGCATCATACTCCTGTTTCCCTTGCACTCGCTTTTTCCCTTCTCCATAGGTATTATAAAAGATTTCAGCCAGCACCTCATCTTCCGTCCTGTTGCCTGTACCTTGTCGTACCGGTCTTTTGGCAGGCGGCTCCTCCGGCTGCTCCCCTCGTTCCTTCCTGTCAGGGAAATAAGGTCCTTTTACTTCTTTGACGTGCATATATTCCTCCACCTGATTCCACGGAATATT
>CANPZL010000028.1 GCA_947589055.1 uncultured Lachnospiraceae bacterium
GTAGCCGATCAACAGGAAGTCTTAGTTCATATTATCGACAATGCCCTGCATGATATTGAAAGCGGAGGCAAAATCGTTATCAAGGTCTCCGAGGAGGATTATGCGGACGTGTACAGCCGGTTTGATTATATACAGCAGCAGGTAAGCTCGAACATCGAGGTGGAGCTGATCTCCGACACGAAGCTGTCTAAGCTGGAATGTCTGATCGAAACGGATAACGGAATCATGAACTGCAGTCTGAAAGAGCAGTTGGAGAATCTGGCCGTATCCCTGCGTCTGTTGTCACAGGTATAAAGTTAGAATAAGATATGCATATATCGGATTATGAATATTGGAAATCCGGGCAGGTGAAAGCATGATAAACATGGAAAAATATGAAGCCCTGCTGGATCGGTCCTTTTGCAAGGAACTGGGCAAGGTGACAAAACTGGTTGGCCTTACGGTTGAATCTGCTGGTCCGTCATCGAAGCTGAACGATCTTTGTATCATCACTTCAAAGGACGGAAGCCAGAGGGTGACAGCAGAAGTCGTTGGCTTTCGGGAGAATCGAATATTGCTGATGCCGTTCGATTCGGTTGAAGGAATCGGAATTGGCGCTACGGTTGAGAATACGGGAACACCGTTTCAAGTCTATGTGGGACCGGAGCTGTTAGGGCAGGTGTTAGATGGGCTAGGGCAGCCTATGAACGGAGAACCGTTAGTACTGGCGAATACCTATCCGGTTGAATGCGAGCCGCCGGATCCAATGAAGCGAAAGTTGATCCAAGAGGTGCTTCCGCTTGGCGTGAAGGCAGTTGACGGGCTGCTGACGATCGGTAAGGGTCAGCGAATCGGCATCTTTGCAGGAAGCGGTGTGGGAAAAAGCACGCTTCTTGGTATGTTTGCAAGAAATACAAAGGCGGACATCAATGTGATTGCCTTGATCGGCGAGCGGGGCAGAGAAGTAGGAGAATTTATTGAACGGGATTTGGGTGCGGAAGGTATGCAGCGGTCGGTTTTGGTGGTCGCCACCTCGGATAAACCGGCCCTGATTCGGAATAAAGCGGCAAAGACAGCTACGGCAATCGCAGAGTTTTTCCGGGATCAGGGGAAAGACGTACTGCTGATGATGGATTCACTAACCCGGTTTTCCATGGCACAGCGGGAAATCGGACTGGCGTCCGGCGAACCGCCGGTTACCAGAGGCTATCCGCCAAGCGTATATTCCGAGATGCCAAAGCTCTTAGAACGGGCTGGAAATACGGAGAAAGGTTCTATCACCGGACTTTATACGGTTCTGGTCGACGGTGATGATTTTAATGAGCCGATCACAGATACTGCCAGAGGAATCTTAGACGGACATATTATCCTTTCCAGGAGATTAGGGCATAAGAATCATTATCCGGCAATCGATGTGCTGCAAAGCATTTCCCGATGTATGAGCCAGATAGCAGGAAAAGAACATAAGCAGGCGGCCGCTCGTTTAAAGACGGTTCTGGCAACCTACAATGAGGCAGAGGATCTGATCAATATCGGAGCGTACCGGGCTGGATCCAATCCGGAGATTGATTATGCGGTATCCAAGATACAGACGATCAACGAATTTCTGATGCAGGAGGTAGACAGTAAATATCTGTTTGAGGATGAGGTCAGACTGCTGGAGCAGATTTTTGAGGATTAGGTCATCAGCGGAAGAGAGTGGTTAAATGGCAAAATTTATCTACCGTATGCAGAATATTCTGGATATTAAATATAAGCTGGAAGAACAGGCAAAACAGGAATTTGCCAACGCACAGAGCCGGTACGATGCAGAAAACAGAAAGTTAGAAGAACTGAAGCAGCGAAAAGCCGCCTATACGGAAGAAATGCGGGGGTATGCCAGCCAACGGTTAAAACTGCTGGAGCTGGAACGGTGCAATCAGGCGATTGAACTTATCGATATCCGGATCACGGAACAAAAAGAGGCGGTATTTCGTGCTATGGCGGATCTGGACCGGGCAAGGGCGAAGCTGAATCAGTCCATGCAGGAACGGAAAACCCATGAGAAGCTAAAGGAGCATCAGTTTGAAACATTTCTACAGGAATTAAATGCAGAGGAAATGAAGGAAATCGACGAGCTGGTGAGCTATCAGCACAATACTACGGAGGAAGGAGTATAGAGCATGGCAAAGGACGGAGAAGAAAAAGCAGGAAGCAAGCTGCTTTCGGCAGTTATCATATTTTTGATTGTAGTTGTCTGGCTGGCAGCAATGGTGGTGCTCATTAAGCTGGATGTAGGACATTTCGGCAGCCAGGTGCTGCGTCCGATCTTAAAGGATGTTCCGGTGGTGAATCGAATCCTGCCACCCCCTACCGACGATGAGATGCTGGCGGAAACGGATTCTCCTTACAGTACGCTGGCAGAAGCATTGCAGCGGATTGAAGAATTGAGTGCGGAGAATGCGGCACAAAGTGCCACGATACAAGAATTACAGGAACAGATACAGGATAAAGATAATGAAATCAACCGATTAAAGGTATTTGAAACCAATCAGGAAGAATTTAATGAAATAAAAAATGAATTTTATGAAGAAGTGGTCTATGGAAATGCGGCACCAGATGCCGATACATATATTGAGTGGTATGAATCCATCAACCCGGAGGCGAGAGAAGAGATCTACCGGCAGATTGTTGCAGATGAAAACGCCAGTGATGAATTAAAGCAGCTGGCAAATTCATATGCGGAAATGGAGCCGGAAGCAGCCGCCGCTATTCTGGAAACCATGACCGGTGATCTGGATACGGTGGCAAAGCTGTTAGATAATATGTCGTCCTCCGATAAAGCGGAGATCCTGGAGGTCATGGATCCGGCATTTGCTGCAAATGTCACAAAGCGGCTGATGCCATAACAGTCTTGTAACCAATATGCATTGCATATTTGGATAAATAATATGAAAGAAAGGAGGAGACAGCCCATTGTTGACAGAACGGACAAATTTAGCGAACCTTGTAACCATTGTCCACAATAGTCGACCCGCTGGAAAAACAGAAGCAACCGCAAGGGATTCGTTTGAAAGCTTTGTTGCAAAAGGCGGTATTCAATTTCAACAACAGAATAAAGGTACAAATCAAGACCTTGGTGTAGAGAAGGGAAACCGCACGGAGCAGAAGGCGGACGATGCCTATGAAACCCGAAAGCTGCGTTCCGATTATTCTTCAAAAGCGGAGAAACTTAAAACTCGGGAAACGGTTGGAAAGCCGGGAGAGAAAAAAGATCTGGCAGAACTGACACAGGACGAGATGAATGCATTGGAAACGGATATTCGGGAGGCCTTAAAGAAAAACCTGAATCTAAGCGATGAGGAATTGGATGCGTTGCTTGCGACCATGAATCTCAATGTATTTCAACTGTTGCAGCCGGAGATTATGCAGGAATTCCTGTTGACGGCCACAGACAGTCAACCGGTGGATCTTCTGACTGATGAAACATTGACCGGTATGCTGCAGGATATGCAGAAGGATATGGATACCTTGATCAAGCAGTATGATCTGAATCCGGAAGTCCTAAAGGAGCTGACAACGGAAATACCAGCGGAGATTCCGGAAGGGATGTCAAAGGAAGCGGTGGAACAGACAGTGGTTTCCCCACAGGATCTGCCGGAGGATACGGTGGTACAGGAAAAGGATCCGTCCATGGAACAGATGGCGGAGGAACTGGATCCACACGAATCGGACGCCAAAGCACTGGATAACCGAAACGAGCCAAAGGATACCTTTACGGTTCAGGAGGAAAATACCGGAATCGAGGTTACGGTAAAAACAGTCGGTGAAAGAAAAGATTCGGGAACCAATCCGCAGACCGGAGAGCAGACTCGGCAGGGGATTGCGGAAGGCGTGGTAAATCAGTTAACACAGGCAGTGAATGAACTGGAAGAGGTTCCGACGACGGCATTTCGAAGTGAAATACAACAGGTGGAGATTATTCGGCAGGTAATTGAACAGATTAAAATCTTCAGCGGAAATGACATGAACCGAATGGAAGTGCAGTTGTATCCGGAGCATTTAGGAAAGGTTCAGATCCAAGTGTTGATGAAGAGTGGTGTTATGACCGCACAGATCACGACCGAAACGGAAATGGCAAAGGCAGCAATCGAAAATCAACTACAGCAGTTAAAGAATACCTTCCAAGAACAAAGCATGAAGGTAGAAGCAGTAGAAGTAAGCGTAGCGACTTCGGATTTCCAAAAGGAACAGAACCGGCAGGATACAGCGGATAAGCAAAGACAGCGTGGTTCCGGAAGAAACCGGCTTCGTATGAACGGTTTCGGAGGCCCGGAAGAACTTTCGGTGGAAGAGGAACAGGAAGCAAAACGATTAGAAGCGCAGGGAGCAAGCGTAGAATTTTCGGCATAGAAAGGAGGAAATCAAATGGCAGTAAATGGAATTGACACATCAGCAGCGGCAGGAATTGCAAACAAGTCGACAGAAAAGAAGTCGAATAACACTTTGGATAAGGATGCTTTTTTACAACTGCTGGTAACCCAGATGCGGTATCAGGATCCGTTGGAACCTACAGATAATACGGAATATATGTCACAGCTGGCACAGTTTTCACAGCTGGAAGCTATGAATAATCTGGGAACGGAGTATGGCAAAAGCCAGGCAATGAATCTGGTAGGACAATATGTATTGTTAAATGTACCGGATGCATCAGGGAATGTAAAACAGGTTGGCGGTCTTGTCCAGTATGTTACCATCAGTAACAACGAAGCGCTGTTATATGTGAATGACCAGTATTATACAATGGATGAATTGGATTCCGTAGTTGACTGGGAATATATCGAATATCTGAATAAACAGATGGATGGCAGCGATACGGTAGATGGAGGCAGTAACGGTGAGGAAAACAACGACAACCAAAATAGCAACAATGATGTTAATGATCCGCCTGTAGAATAAGCGGCTGAATGCAGAATCGGGAAAGCAGAGGTGAAGCGGTATGAACCGAATCGGAACGCAGACTTATTCCTTAGAACAGCTGGCAGATACCTATTTCAATCCGAAACAGTCATCGGTAGAGGAAGATAAAGCATCGGCAGCCGGTTCCTTTCAGGAAGTGCTTCAAGCAAAGCAGGAGGCATATAATAAACAGCAGGGGATCGGAGCGGTTTTGTTTTCCAAACATGCGAACGAGCGGTTAAACAGCCGGAACATTCATCTGACGGAAAAGCAGATGGAACGACTGAGCAATGGAATTGAACAGGCAAGGGATAAGAATATCAATGAATCTCTGGTTATGCTGGATAATCTGGCGTTTATTGTAAATATTCGCAATAATACAGTCATTACCGCATTGGATCAGAGTGGAACAGGAAATCATGTATTTACAAATATTGATGGAGCTGTAATTATATAGCTGGACCGTAAGGAAGCGAAGGGGTTCGGACTGAATGAAGAATCCCGTTACAGCAGGTAAAAGGAGGTCATGAATTATGATGCGATCATTGTATTCTGGCGTAGCTGGATTAAAGAATCATCAAACCAGAATGGATGTTATAGGTAATAATATTGCAAATGTGAATACGGTAGGCTTTAAAGGCAGTACGGTTATGTTCTGTGATGTACTGTATCAGACCAGCCAGCGTGCGACCGGTGGAAATCCGGCAACGGGTGCAGGTGGTGTGAATGCAAAGCAGATCGGTCTTGGTGTAGCGACCGCTACCATTTATAAACAACTGGAGGGAACAGGTTCAGCGGAAACGACCGGTAATACCTATGATTTGATGTTAAACAGTGATAGCTTTTTCATTGTAAGCCGGGATGGCATGAATTATTTTACGAAACTTGGATCATTTAAAAAGGATGATCTCGGTTTTTTGGTTACTCCCTGTGGTGAGTATGTTATGGGCTGGCAGGTAGATCCGGACAATCCAAATCAAGTACGGAAGGATATTGTTTCTCCGTTACAGGTAGAATCAGCAAGGAATAAGTATTCCAGTCCAGAAGCCACTACGGATGTTCACATTTCCGGAAATATTGATAAGACGGATCCTACTTATGAAGATGGCGGCGTGAAGGTTATGAATGTGACCATTTACGATGCAGAAGGTTACAGTTATAACGTAAAATTTAATATATCTCAGAATGATTCGCCGGATAAAAATACTTATACTGTCAGTATTGAGAGCATTACCGATGCGAATAATGTTCCCATTGCCGCTGATTACCAGTTAAGCGGCGATCAACTGGTTTTTGATGCGGACAGCGGTGAATTTATCAGTGTAGGCGGCGGTGATGCCTTGACGCTTACCATAAATGACGACGCCTTTTCGGATCTGAATATTGATTTTTCAACGACCACCATGTATGCAACTTCTGCACAGTCTACTATTAAGGCAAATGCCGGTAGTCTGGACGGTCTGGGACGTGGCCGGAAAGTGGGTACCTTAAATGATGTCAGCATCAATACAGACGGTAAGATTTATGGTGTCTATGATAATGGTGAAGAACGTCTGTTAGGTCAGATCGCAGTTGCAAAGTTTACGAATCCGGCTGGTTTGGAGGCAGTAGGAAACAGCCTATATCAGACCACACAAAACTCCGGTGAGTTTGACGGAATCGGGCAGGAGGTTACCGAAGGCGGCGGTACCATGTCTCAGGGCGTCATTGAAATGTCAGACGTGGATCTGGCATCCGAATTTACCAATATGATTATTACCCAGAGAGGATTTCAGGCTAATTCCCGTATTATTACAACATCAGATACGATGCTGGAGGAACTGATCAATCTGAAACGGTAAGGATGCATAAGTGATATTTTTGCACATAACCGAACGGTTTTTATCGTTCGGTTATGTGCATTCTGTTTTATAGCTTTCTTACACCCGGACGGAAGCCATGCTGTAAATATATGGCAAAACAGCAAAAATGCGAAAAATCTGTAGCAGAATCAGGCAGATTGTAGTAAAATAAACCTATTAAGGTCGGATAAAGGAGTCCCAATGATTGAATTAACCAGATTTAATGACACAAAGTTTACCCTGAATGCGGAGATAATTGAGATGGTGGAGGAAACCCCGGATACAGTGATTACTTTGACTACCGGTAAGAAAATAATTGTGAAAGAGAGTAGACAGGAAGTGTCTAATTTGGTAAAATTATACAGATATGATGTTCTTTCCGGTAAATTTCTGGAATAGGGTGTGAGGTGACAGGTTTTGGATATTGCAAGTTTAATTGGCTTGATTTTATGTGGTATATTGATCGTATTTGCTATTGTGTTTGATGAAGATGCGGGGGCGTTGATTTTTTCTAATTTGAATACATTTATCAATATGCCTTCTATTCTGATTACCTTTGGAGGTTCCTTCATGTGCGTGTTGGCATCGGGACCCTTGAAGGATTTTATCAATGGACTGAAGTCTTTCACCCTGATTTTGAAGGTGCCAAAGGCAGATGAAGGTGCAATTATCCGGCAGATCATAGATTTATCGAATATTGCCAGAAAGGAAGGGCTTCTGGCATTGGAGGAGACTGCGAACTCATTAGAGGACGAGTTCATGAAAAAAGGGATTTTATTGATCGTAGACGGAACGGATCCGGAGCTGGTACGGAATATTCTGGAAACAGAACTGATCAACATTGATTCCCGGCATAAGCGGCTGATTGCCTTCTGGAAGAATCTGGGGGCGATGGGACCGGCATGGGGTATGATCGGTACGCTGGTCGGCTTGATCAATATGTTAAAGAACCTGTCGGATCCGGACAGTATCGGACCCAATATGGCGGTAGCCTTGATCACGACCCTGTATGGTTCCATGCTGGCAAACTGGTTTGCATCTCCTATAGCAACAAAGCTGTCTACCAACAATGATATAGAGATCATGATGAAAGAAGTCATGATCGAGGGACTGCTGTCGATTCAGGCTGGTGAGAATCCTAGGGTTATCGAGGAAAAACTGAAATCCTTCCTTTCTCCGGCAACCAGGGCGAAGATGGCGGAAGGTGCAGGTGAAGCATAATGGCGAAGAGAAGAGAAGAACAACCGGATGAAGGCTCTCCTGCGTGGATGGCGACCTTCAGTGACCTGATGAATCTGCTGCTTTGCTTTTTCGTGCTGCTGTTTGCAAGTTCAACGATGGATGAAGGAAAGATACAGCAGATAGCGGCGTCCTTTCAGAATATATCGTTTACCATCTTTAATCAGACTTCCCAAATGGTTCAGAATGGACAGATGGTAAGCGGAGGTGTTACACAATTGGAGGGGATCCATTCCCTGATGGAACAGGTGGGAAAAGCAGTTGACAGTACCAATGGAGAGGATTCTCAAGCGGAGGTCAACAACGGAGAGAATCCGGAGAGCAATGAGCCGGGACAGGTAGGCGGTATGGCTACTACGGAACAGGATGGCGATCTGGATATGGAAGAACTGCAAAGCCAGATGGAACAGGCCGGACTGGAACAGTCAGAGGAGATGTATCAGGAGATTTCGGAGGCGTTGGAAAGCTATACCATTGATGAACGGATCCAGATCGATTACAATAATCAGTATGTTGTATTAGATATGAACGGTGCCTTACTGTTTGACACCGGTGATGCGGAATTAAAAGAAGAATCCTATGTGTTCATGGATAAGATTGCGGCGATCTTGGAAACCTACCGCAACAATATCATTGAAATCGAAGGGCATACGGATAATGTGCCGATACGGACCAGCCGGTTTGAAAGCAACCGCTATTTGTCAACAGCGAGAGCGACCAACGTGTATGAGTATCTCATGGAAAAGGGAAATCTGATCGATGAAAATATGAAAATTGCAGGTTATGGGGAAAGCCGCCCGGTAGCTTCCAACGATACCCCGGAAGGACGGGCAAGGAACCGGCGGGTGGTAATAAAAATATATAATGCATTAAGCTCGTCACAGGAGTAAGGAGAGAAAAATGAGAAAGAATTTAATCAGTGTTATCATATTGGCAATCGGTATTGTGAATCTCGTCTTGAATGCGTTGATGGTATTCGTGTTTTTACCGACCATGAAAAAGACAGATAATCTAATTACGGAAATCGCATCTATATTGAATCTGGAGCTGGAACAGAATCCGGATGGTACGATTACCGCACCGAATATCGAGGACGTACAGACGTATGCGTTAAGCGAAGCCATTACGGTCAACTTAAAGGATAGCGGAGATGATATGAGCGCTTACGTTATGGTAGGTATTTCAATCTCTATGGATGGCAGTGCAAAGGATTATGAGAGCATCAGTACCAAGATGGCGGACACAGAGAGCTGGATATTTGATGTTACCAGAAGTGTGATTCAGGAATATACATATGAAGAAATCAATCAACTTGACGTGCAGTCAGAAGTAAAGCAGCGCATCACGGAAGGACTTCAGGAACGGTATCAGACCGATTGTATCTATGACGTGACGTTCAGCCAGTTTACTACACAGCAGTTCAAAAAGCAGTAAGTGACAAAAAAGGCTGTGGACAGCGAAGGGAGGCAGTGGTGCCGTGGGCGAGGTATTATCACAAAATGAGATTGATAATCTGTTAAAGCAGTTAAGCTCCGGTGAACTGGATGTAGAGGATTATTCCGATGAACCTCTGCAGCGGGTAAAGGATTATGATTTTGCCAGACCGACAAAATTCTCAAAAGAGCATTTGCGGACACTGGAAATAATATTCGAGCATTTTGGCCGGCTGGTTTCTACGAATCTGCCTGCTTATCTGCGGAAAAATGTTCAGATGGAGGTTGTGAATTCCGAAGCGGTTGTTTATTCGGAGTTTTCCAATTCCCTATCCAATCCGGTATTATTCGGGATTGTGAATTTTGAACCGTTGAAGGGGAACATCATCATGGAAATCGCTTCCAATCTGGGCTTTGCCATTGTAGATCGTATGCTAGGCGGAACCGGAGAGCCATTAGAAAAGGTACGGGATTATTCCGAGATTGAGTTGACGATACTGGAACGGATCTTTTCCATTTGTATCGATCTTTTAAAGGAACCGTGGAAAAATGTAGTGGAAATCAATCCCCATCTGGAACGGATCGAGACGAATTCCCAGTTCGTGCAGATCATCTCACCCAGTGAAATGATCGCCATCGTTACGATCAATATGAAAATTGGTGATACGATGGGAATGATGAATATTTGTCTTCCTTTCATGACGTTGGAGGATGTAATGGATAAGCTGAATACGAAGTACTGGTATTCTACCATGCAGACCAGAGAGGATATTTCTTATTTTGACGTCATAGAGACAGCGATTTCAAAGGCTCTGATCCCGCTAAAAGCGGTATTGGGAAATAGTACAATTTCTGTAAATGACTTTGTAAATCTTCAAAAAGGTGATATAATCAAAGTCAACCGGCAATATGAGGACGAATTGGACATTTATGTTGGAAATATGTTGAAATTTAAAGCATTGCCGGGTTCGGCTTCCGAGAATTATGCGGTAAAGATAACGAAAGTAATCAGAGAGGAGTAAAGTATGGACGGTGGTATGTTATCACAGGAAGAAATCAATGCTTTGCTGGGCGGACTGACAGATGGCTCGGCAGCGGATACGCTTCCCATAGAGGAGGAATTATCTCCGGAAGAAAAAGACGTACTGGGTGAGATTTCCAATATCTGTATGGGTACGTCGGCAACAACTTTATATTCTCTTGTTAATCAGAAGGTAGTGATAAGCACACCTGAGGTAAGCTGTTGCAGCTGGGATGATCTGGTAAAGGAATATGGTCTTCCCTGTGTATTTATCAATATAGCGTACATAGAAGGCATTCAGGGAAATAACCTGCTGATTTTAATGGAGGATGATGTAAAGATCATCACCGACCTGATGATGGGCGGTGATGGAACCAATCTGGTAGATGTGCTGTCGGATCTGCATCTTAGTGCAATCTGTGAGGCAATGAACCAGATGATGGGGTCTGCGGCTACGTCAATGTCCTCTATGCTGAACCGGAAGATTGACATCAGCCCGCCTGTAGCGGAGCGCTTGGAATTGGGGACGGATCAGTTAAGCAGAGTGATGGAGGATTTTCAGGGACAGCATTTTGTAAAGGTTTCCCTGAAAATGGAAATCGGCGATCTGGTGGATTCCAATATCATGCAGCTGTATCCGGTGGATTTTGCGAAGGAATTATATCAGATATTCTCTTCGAGCATTGAATCTTCAGAGGAACCGGAGCCACAACCGGCACCGCAGGAAGCACCACAGCCGCAGCCACAGGCTCAGCCAGGAGCGGCACCGCAGTTTACTTCCCCTATGCCGGAACAGCAGATGCCTTACGGACAGATACCTTACGGGCAGATGCCCTATGGACAGGTGCCTTATGGCTATGGAATGCCGGCACAGGATGTGAATGTGCAGCCGGTACAGTTCCAGAGCTTTGCAGGAGGAATCAATCCGATTGCCCAGCAGGAAAACATTGATCTGATCATGGATGTTCCGCTGGAGGTAACGGTGGAGCTGGGACGAACGAAAAAATCCATTAAGGAAATCTTGGAATTTTCACCCGGTACCATTGTGGAGTTAGATAAGATTGCCGGTGAGCCTATTGATGTACTGGTAAACGGCAAACTGGTTGCCAAAGGAGAAGTCGTAGTAATCGAAGAAAGCTTTGGTATTCGTATCACGGATATTATTAAAACCAAAATGATATAATGATAAAGAGGAGAAGTTAGATGGCAAAGAATATTTTGATTTGTGATGATGCAGCATTTATGAGGATGATGATCAAAGACATCCTGACAAAAAACGGCTACAACGTTGCCGGAGAAGCAGAAAACGGTGCAAAGGCGGTGGAAAAATATCAGGAAACCAAACCCGATCTGGTTTTAATGGATATTACCATGCCGGAAATGGACGGAATTCAGGCTTTAAAGAAAATCAAGCAGTTAGATCCCAATGCCAGCGTGGTTATGTGTTCTGCAATGGGACAGCAGGCAATGGTCATTGAATCCATTCAGTCCGGTGCAAAGGATTTTATCGTAAAGCCTTTTCAGCCGGATCGTGTACTGGAAGCAGTGAAGAAGGCTGTGGATTAGTATGCTGGTATCATCAGGTGTTTCGGGTTCGCTGGAGGGAATCATACAACTGATCGTTGTAGTGATTATGTTCCTTTTTGTTCTGGGGCTTGCCTATCTGGCAGCACGTCTGGCAGGACGGTTTCAGAGCAATATCCAAAGCCGGAGTAATATAAAGATTATCGAATCCGCCAGGATCGGCAATAACAAGTATGTCCAGATCATCAAGGTGGGTAATCAATATCTGGCGATAGGGATAGGAAAGGACACCGTTACGTTTCTGACCCGGCTGGAGGAGGAAGAACTGAATCTGGCACTTTTGGATGACAGAACGAAGGGAAGCTTTAAGGATATTCTTTCTCAGCTTCAAAGAAAAAAGGAAGAGAATGATACAGATGAAACAGATGAAACGTAAGACGATTGGCGTGACGATAAAAAAATGTCTGACAGTGTTTATTGTGACATTCCTTGTGCTGCTGTTTTGCAATACCGACTCAATGGCGGCGGAGGCGGCAGATCCGGCAGTTACAGAAGAAAGTACGGAGGATGTGACAGCGCCTCTAAATCTGAATCTTACTATGGATACGAATAATGACGAAGGAACCTTGTCAGGCACATTACAAATGCTGTTGGTACTAACAGTCATTTCATTAGCTCCATCAATTCTTGTTATGATGACATCTTTTACCCGGATTATCGTAGTTCTGCATTTTATCAGAACGGCTCTGGGATTGACGACGTCACCCCCTAACAATGTACTGATAGGGCTTTCCTTATTTTTGACCTTATTTATCATGGCACCGGTATTTTCACGGGTGAATACGGAAGCGCTGGAACCGCTTGCAGAAGGTGAAATCACACAAGAAGAGGCCATTGAGGCCGCCATGCTGCCTATGCGGGAATTTATGATCAATCAGACCAGAGAGCAGGATATACAGCTGTTTCTGGATATAGCAGAAATCGAGACGGTAGAAGAATGGGAGGATATTCCGACTACGGTGATCATTCCGGCCTTTATCATCAGCGAATTACGAGCTGCTTTTCTGATCGGCTTTATGATCTATATCCCATTTATCATTATTGATATGGTAGTAGCATCAACTCTGATGTCTATGGGTATGATGATGCTGCCGCCTACCACGATCTCCATGCCATTTAAGATCCTGCTGTTTCTTATGGCAGATGGCTGGAATCTGATCATTGGACAACTGGTTCAATCCTTTGTCCTTTGAGGACGTTAAAGATGCGGTATACTTAGAACAAGAAGGCTCCATAGAAAAGAGGAAAGATACGATGACAGTAGATATAGTTATAGATATAGCCCGTGAGGCACTTTGGTTGATTATCAAATGCTCTGCACCAATGCTGTTGGTGTCCCTGGTGATCGGTCTGGCAGTCAGTATCATGCAGACGGTTACTTCCATTCAGGAACAGACCCTGACCTTTGTTCCGAAGATGCTGGGTATTTTCATTACTCTGATGATTGCCGGCGGCTGGATCATGAACAATATAGTGGATTTTGTCCGGGAATTGTTTTCCATGTTTGGTACATATGTCAGTATGTGAGGGTAGTCTATGCTGTCAACGAGCTTTTCCATTTATCATCTGGAATTCTATCTGTTGATCGTTGTCCGTATCATTGGAGTGGTTGCGGTAGCCCCTTTTTATGGTATGCGGGGCGTTCCTGCCAGGATACGGGTAGGGCTTGGTCTTTGCATTGCATTGGTGGTAGCGACTTCTATGGAGTATACCCCCCTAGAATATACGACTATCATCGGATATTCCCTTCTTATCGTTAAGGAACTGCTGCTTGGGCTTTCCGTTGGTTTTGCTGCCAATCTGTGCCTGACGATCATCAATTTAAGCGGAATGTTTATTGACCGGGAAATCGGATTTTCCATGGTGACAGCCTTTGATGCGACAACCAATGCCACGACTACCGTATCTGCGGATTTTTACAATTATGCGGTGATGCTGACAATGCTTTGTTCTAATATGCATCACTTTATCCTATCTGCTATCTGTGATACGTTTCAGGTAATTCCGGTTGGAGGCGTTGTTTTTGATACCGCTTCCATATATGATCTGCTCATGGTTCTGATGCAGGAATACTTTGTGATCGCATTCCGGATCGCACTACCGATTTTTATAAGCATTACCTTGTGTAATGTGGTGCTGGGAATCATGGCAAAGACTGCTCCGCAGATGAATATGTTCTCTGTGGGAATTGAGTTGAAGCTGATCCTGGGACTACTGATCATGGTATTGATGATCAGTTACCTTCCCAATGTTGCAGACCTGATACAGCGGATAACGGAAAAGCTGGTAGTGGATCTGCTTCAGACCATGTACTAGAGGAAGAAGGAATATGGCATGGAAATGATAATGAAATATGATCTGCAGTTCTTTGCCAAGGAAGGACCCGGCGGAGAAAAGACCGAAGATGCGACGCCAAAGAAGATCGAGGATTCCCGAAAAGAAGGCTCGGTGGCCAAAAGTAAGGAGCTGGTAAATGGAATCACACTGCTGGCACTGTTTTTGACTCTGCGTTTTGGTATGGCGTTTGTCGGTCCACGTTTGGTTTTGATGTTTCAAAAATATTGGGTGCATTGTACCAGTCTTTTGACAGAGAGCTTTGATCTTCCGGCTGTTTTGAGCGTGATGCAGGAGTTAGGAATCGATGTGCTGATCATTTCTGCTCCGTTTTTACTGGTTGGGTTTATCGTTTCCTTTCTTGCCAATAAGGTTCAGTTTACTTGGAAAGTAACGACAAAGCCCATGCAGCCGAAGCTGAATAAGATCAGTCCGATAAACGGGTTTAAGCGTTTGTTTTCCGGACGTTCCATTTTTGAACTGATCAAGATGATAGCCGAGGTAAGCTTGATCGGCTGGATGGCATACAGTGTGTTGTCGGATCACGTTAAGGATCTGTTTGTTTTATATGATGTCAGCGTGGCCCAATCGTTAAGTCTGTTGATGAATATTATCTGGGAGATGGGAATACGAATCAGCATCGTGGTGCTGGTGATTGGGTTTGTGGATTTTTTGTATCAGCGGTATAAGCATAAGCAGGATCTGAAAATGACAAAGCAGGAAGTTAAGGATGAATATAAGAATACAGAAGGCGATCCACAGATCAAGGGAATGCAGAAGCAGCGAATGCGGCAGGCGTCTCAGAGACGTATGATGGCAAGCGTGCCGGAGGCAGATGTCGTCATAACCAATCCGACCCATTTTGCAGTGGCACTTCAATATCATGCAGAGGAGCATACCGCACCGATTGTTGTTGCAAAAGGAACAGATTTCCTAGCGGCAAAGATAAAGGAAGTAGCAAGGGAAAACGGAGTGGAGATCGTTGAAAACAAACCGCTTGCCCGGATGTTGTATTATAATGTAGAGATCGACCGGGAGATTCCGCCGGAGCTTTATAAAGCAGTAGCGGATATTCTGGCATATGTATATAATCTGAAGAAGGCAGGCTAAACCCTGCCAAAGGAAAGCAGATGTCTGACGAAGGAACGGGCAGTTGGAAGCAGGAGTTGATGCAGATGAAGCTAGGAGGAGGAAAATGAAGATAAAATTTAGCACGAGCATATTCCTTGGGTTATACCTGCTGGCTGCTGTGATTTTTATGATCATACCGATAAACTCCCTTCTGCTGGATATACTCATCACCTTGAATTTATCCGTTGCACTGGTAGTATTGTTTAACTGTATCTTTGCAAAGGAAACTCTGTCTATGTCCAGTTTCCCGACTATATTGCTCTTTACTACCATTTTCCGGATTTCTTTGAATATCTCTTCTACACGATTGATACTGCTTACGGGCGAACCGGGAAATGTGGTTACTACCTTCGGGCAGTTTGTGGGAGGCGGCAATCTGATTATCGGTGCCATTATTTTCATCGTGCTGGTTATCGTTCAGATGATGGTAATCAATAAAGGGTCGGAGCGTGTATCCGAAGTAACCGCACGATTTACTCTGGATGCTATGCCGGGAAAGCAGATGGCGATTGATGCAGACTTAAGTACCGGTGCGATTTCGGATCGAGAGGCGATCGAACGGAGACAAAAGATTCAGGAAGAAGCGTCCTTCTTTGGTTCCATGGATGGTGCGACCAAGTATGTAAAGGGGGATGCCATTGCCGGACTGATTATTACTGCTATCAATTTCGTAGGGGGATTGTTGACAGGAATCCTGATGCATAATATGACTGCGGCGGATGCCCTGTCCCATTATACGATATTGACGATTGGCGACGGTCTGGTATCCCAGATTCCTTCTTTGCTGATCTCATTGGCGACTGGCGTTATAGTTACTAAGGCTTCCAAAGAAGCGGAATTGGGCGACATTATTTTGTCCCAGCTATTCCAATCCAGCAGAGTGATGTATGTCGTAGGCGGTTCTCTGATCTTCTTAGGTATTGTTACGCCATTGAATCCTTTGATCTATGTGGGATTTGGCCTTGCCCTGATCGTGCTGGGACGTATAATCGGTACCAGACAGGAGACAAAGGAAATTGAAGAAGAGGTAGAGACGGAAGAGGTAGAGGCGGATCAGCTGCGGCGGCATGAAAATGTCAATACGCTGCTTCAGGTGGATCCGATTGAACTGGAATTCGGATACGGAATCATTCCGCTGGCGGATGTGAATCAGGGCGGCGACCTCCTTGACCGGGTAGTAATGATCCGAAGACAGATTGCGCTGGAATTAGGTGCGGTAGTGCCGATCATTCGGTTACGGGATAACATACAGCTAAATCCCAACCAATATATTATAAAGATAAAAGGAATACAGATCAGCGAGGGTGAGATTTTATTCGATCACTATATGGCGATGAATCCGGGATATGTTGAGGAGGAAATCACCGGTATCCCGACCTTTGAACCGTCCTTCCATCTGCCGGCTGTGTGGATTACAGAAGCCCAGCGGGAGCGGGCGGAATCCTATGGTTATACGGTAGTGGACCCGCCCTCCATCATAGCGACCCATTTGACGGAGGTTATACGAACCCACTTAGATGAACTGCTGACCCGTCAGGATGTTCAGAATCTGATCAACAATATCAAGGAAAACAATACTACTCTGGTAGATGAATTGATACCAAAGCTGTTAAATGTTGGTGAGATTCAGAAGGTTTTACAAAATCTTTTGCGGGAAGGAATTTCAATACGGGATCTGGTTACGATCTTTGAAGTGCTGGCGGATCATGCCGCTACGACCAGAGACACGGATGTGTTGACGGAATACGTGAGACAGGGATTGAAACGGGCGATCTCCAACAAGTTTTTCAGCGGTGAAGAAACCACGACGGTAATCACACTGGACCCGAAGATCGAGCAGGAGATCATGGCTTCCGTAAAGCAGACGGAGCAGGGGGCTTACTTAACGCTGGATCCGGAAACTACGAAAAAGATTCTGTCAAAGACAGAACAGGAGATCAAGAAGATGGAAGATGCTGAGCAGACACCGATCATTATCACATCACCCATCGTTCGTATGTACTTTAAAAAGCTAACCAATGATTATTTTAAGAATCTGATCGTCATTTCTTATAATGAAATCGAATCAGATGTAGAATTACAGTCGGTAGGGATGGTGACGATAGATGATAATTAAGAAATACCAAGGGACTTCGGAAGCAGAGGCAACAACGAAGGCAAAGGAGGATCTGGGAAAAGACGCAGTTATTATGAATGTTAAGACGGTAAAGCATAAGGGGCTTTATCGGTTATTAAAAAAGAGCTATGTGGAGGTTACCGCCGCTGTTGACGAACCCTCTGAGCTGTCAAGGGAACGAAGTACCCAGACAGGGACTTCCCAGATCAAGCCGGAAGAAAGCAAAAGCAGAGAACGATCTGTATATGGAAACTTACAGGAAGCAGAAGGCAGCGAACGCATGGACGCTATGCTAGAGGACAGTTTGACAAAGACCTCGGCGATAGAAGAGCGTCTGGATAATCTGGCGCAGATCTTAGAGCGACAGATGAAGGAACCAAAGGAGGAAGATGAAAAAACCGTAGATCAGAATTCCAGAATTATCAAACTGGTATTTGATCAACTGGTAAGCAATGAAGTCACGGAAGAAAATGCCAGAGAGATTATAAGCGAGATCGATCAGCCGGATCAGAAACTGCAACTTTACGATCTCCTTGCCAGCGTATACCAGAAAATCGTGCTGAAGCTGGGGCAGATGAAGACCATCGAGCCGGAAGAGGGAAAGGCAAAAGTGGTATTCTTTATTGGACCAACCGGAGTGGGAAAGACGACGACGATCGCAAAGCTGGCGTCCAAGTTTAAGCTGGAGCAGAAATGCAAGCTGGCGATCATCACAGCGGATACCTATCGGATTGCGGCGGTGGAACAGATTCGCACATATGCGAATATCTTATCGGTTCCTATTGATGTGGTTTACAATGCGGCAGAGATAAAAGATGCGATCAAAAAATACGAAACGTATGATTTGATTTTTGTTGATACGGCAGGACGTTCACACAAAAGTGATGAACAGCGGGAGGATGTGAAAACGCTGTTGGAGGCTGTTTCCGAGTATGAACCGGAGATTTATCTGGTGCTCAGCGCTACGACCAAATATCGGGATCTGATTCGCATCACAGAGACGTACTCCGATATTTTAAATTACCGGCTGCTGTTTACGAAGATCGATGAAACGACCGCTATTGGGAATATATTGAATATCCGTATGTTGACAAAGGAACCGTTATCTTATACCACCTTTGGACAGAATGTACCGGATGATATTGAGGTTACTGACGCACAATACATCGCAAAGCAGCTGTTAGGAGGTAATCAATGATGGATCAGGCAGAACAGTTAAGAAAACGAGTCAGCCAGCAGATTCAGCAGAGTGGTTCAACCCGGGTGATTGCGGTTACCAGCGGCAAAGGCGGTGTGGGGAAAACCAGTTTCTCCGTCAATCTTGCCATACAGTTGAGCAAGAAGGGAAAACGTGTAGTGATCATCGATGCGGATTTTGGTCTGGCGAATGTAGAGATCATGCTGGGGATTCGTCCGCAATATAATATGGCGGATATGATATATCATGATAAGAGTATTGATGATATAATAACCAGAGGCCCATTGGAAATCGGATTTATATCCGGCGGCTCTGGTGTTCAGGATCTGGTAAATCTGGATAAGGAACAGATGAAGGTGTTGATTCCAAAGCTGTTACGCTTGGATTCGCTGGCGGATGTTATTATCATTGATACGGGAGCAGGGATTTCGGATTCGGTTCTGGAATTTGTACTGAGCAGTCCGGAGGTGATCATTGTTGCTACGCCGGAGCCTACTTCCATTACGGATGCGTATTCACTGTTAAAAACCGTAAACCGCAGCAAGGATTTTATGGTAGAAGAAAAAAAGATACAGATTGTAGCGAACCGGGTAGGAACGAAGGAAGAAGGAAAGGAGATCTATGATAAGCTGAATATTGTCTCAACCAAATTTTTAAATATTCAGCTGGAATATCTTGGTGCGATCATGCAGGATGCCAATGCATCCAAGGCTGTGATCGAGCAGAAACCGGTTTCCTTGGCATTCCCGAATTCTTCATCCACCCGCTGCTATCAGGAAATCGGAAATAAAATGTTAGAGATTCAAGAGGAGTCGGAAGAACCGAGAGAAGGAATCGCAAAATTCTTTCTGGAGTTTATCCGGCGAAAACGCAGAAAATATTAGGAGAGGCTATGCAGGAAATAATTTCAGTAGGAAATAAAATTGAATTGGAGGTTTTGGTAGACGGACAGGTAGTAGAGGATTTGGAACATAAACGTGTCCTGACCAGCAGGATTATGGATTTGCCGCAGAAGAATCAGATACGGATTGCTATGCCCTTTCATGAAGGACGAATCGTTCCCTTATCCGTTGGGGAACAGTATCAGGTATATATTCTGGCGGAGAAAACGATTTATTCCAGCCAGTTCACCGTAGTGGAGCGTATGCGGGACGGGAATCTGTTTATGGCGGATATGGAAATGCTGACTGCACTGACAAAGATACAGCGGCGGGAATTTTTCCGGCACAGCTGTCATTTGAGTGCCGGTTATCGTACCATACAGGGCGAAGAGATTCGGGAACTGACGGAAGACGAGGTTCTTGCGCTTTCTTGGAATCCCTGTGTCATTCAGGACATCAGCGGCGGAGGCGTTCGGATGTACTCGGAACAAGAGGAAGAAACAGGTTCGCTGGTTCAACTGCGGATGCTTTTGGTGATTGACGGAAAGCAGCAGGAGTTTTTGCTGTACGGAAGGATGATCGCTTCGGAACCGAAAAAGGAACGTCCGGATATTTTTGAACAAAGAATTGAATTTGAACATATCGGCGAGCGGGAACGAGAGTTGATCATCCGTTATATTTTCAGCGAGGAACGCAAAAAAATCTCAAAGGAAAAAGGCTTGGATTGATGAAAAAAAATATTATGATCATAGATGACTCTGCACTCATGAGAAGAGTGTTGTCTGATATAATAAATAATACAGAGCAATATCAGGTGATTTATACTGCTGTGAACGGGCAGGACGGATTAGAAGCATTGAAGCGGTTTTCTCAGGTTCATTTGGTTTTCTTGGACATCAATATGCCCAAAATGAGCGGAGTGGAACTGCTGAAGGCGCTGAAACGAGAACGGATGGAAGTTCCCATCGTGGTATTTAGCGCTTCCGCAGAACGTTCCAGTGCGGAAACACTGGAGGCGCTTTCTCTGGGTGCTTTGGATTTTTTGAAAAAGCCGGAAAACCTTTTGGTCAATGTGGACAGCTTTCGCAAAAAGGTCTTGAATATTCTTTCGGTGCTGGAGATTGGAGAAGAACCCTCGGTAGTGATTCGGGAGCCGGTCAAAAGGCGCAGGGTGTTCAATCAGATCGGCAGAGGGAAGCTGGTAGCGATTGCCTGTTCTACGGGAGGGCCCAAGGCCTTGCAGGAAGTGGTGCCATATCTTCCTGTAAATCTTGCAGCTCCCGTTTTGATCGTCCAGCATATGCCGGAGGGCTTTACTGCGTCGCTGGCAAGCCGGCTGAATGAAATCAGTCAGATCAAGGTGACGGAGGCGGCGGAGGGTGATGTTTTAGAAAACGGTCACGTCTATATTGCAAAGGGCGGCAGACATATGCGGGTTGAACAGGAACGAGGGCGTCATGTCATAAGACTTGGACTTGATGATCCGGTTACCGGTCTTCGGCCTTATGCAAATTATCTGTATGAAAGCCTGATTCAGTCGGATTATTATGAGATAATCTGTGTGGTTTTAACTGGAATGGGAGCGGACGGTACGAAGGGTATCGGGAAGCTGAGCCAGGAAAAAAATGTGTATGTGATCAGTCAGGATCGGGAAAGCTCTACGGTCTATGGTATGCCAAAGATGATCGCACAGTCCGGACTGTCAGATGAAATTGTTTCGCTGAACAAGATAGCGAAGACTATAATAAATTATACGGGGGTGTGTTAAATGGACTTAAGTCAATATCTGGAGATATTTATTGATGAGACAAAGGAACATTTACAGTCATTAAATGATCAGGTCCTGATTATGGAACAGGATCCGGATAATGTAGATACGGTAAATGAGATCTTCCGGGCAGCTCATTCCTTGAAGGGTATGGCTGGTACGATGGGTTTTAAGCGGATGCAGCGGTTGACCCATGATTTGGAGAATGTTTTTTCCGAGATACGAAATGGTAAGATGTCAGTAACACCGGACATTGTGGATATTGTGTTTAAGTGCCTGGATGCTCTTGAAGGGTATCTGGCAAATATTCAGGAATCGGCAGATGAAGGAACCGAGGATAATGAAGAGATCATTCATCTGTTGAATGACGTCTTAAATGGAATGGACGAATCCGGAAACCGTCCGGAAGCCAAAACGGAGACGACGGAACCGGAGGAGAAGCCAGAACAGGCGGAAGCGGCTGTATCGGACGAGGATAAACGGAAGTTTTTAACGCTTCCCATAGCGGATTTTGAAAAAAATGCCATGAAGGAAGCCCTGGAAAACGGTATGAATGTCTATGGCGTTACGGTATATATTCAGGAAACCTGTATTTTAAAGGCAGCCCGTGCTTTTTTAGTGTTTAAGGGAATCGAACCGTTAGGGGAAGTCATTAAATCGGAACCGAGCGTACAGGATATTGAAGATGAACGTTTCGATTTTGACTTCAGTATGTTTATCATATCAGAAAAACCGTTAGAGCAGATTCAGAAAGTGATTTCAAATGTATCGGAGATCAAGGAAGTGTATATCGAAGCCTTCTCTCCGGACCAGGGAAAGACCGATACGAAAAAAGAAGCGGCTAAGGAGGAAACGGTAGCGGAAAGCAAGCAGGAGAATCCGAAAGAGGCGCTTTCTACAGAAACGAAAAAGACGACGGCTGAAGCAAAGAAAAAGCCGGTAGTAAATCGGTCAGTCCGTGTCGATATTGAAAAACTGGACGACCTGATGAATCTTGTCAGCGAGTTGATAATCGCTAAAAACGGTCTGGTATCTGCCAGTGAAAATGAGGAGCATGCACAGACAACACAGTTTAATGAGCAGATAGAATATCTGGAGCGGATCACAACGAATCTGCATGAATCCGTTATGAAGGTAAGAATGGTGCCGATTGAAAGCGTTGTGAATCGGTTCCCGCGTATGATCCGTGATCTGTCGAAAAAACTGAACAAGGAAATGGAACTGATCATGACCGGTGAGGAAACCGAACTGGATCGGACCGTTATTGATGAGATTGGCGATCCGTTGATGCATATGCTGCGAAATGCAGCCGATCACGGGCTGGAGTCTACGTTAGACCGGATCCGGGTCGGAAAACCGCAGGTAGGTACTATTCGGCTGAATGCATATCAGGATGGAAATAATGTTACCATTGAGGTCAGTGATGACGGAGCCGGTATCAATGTGGAAAAGGTAAAGGCTTCCGCCATTCAAAAGGGAAATATCACCGAGGAACAGGCAGAGATGATGTCAGATAAGGAAGCCATTGATCTATTGTTCCAGCCGGCATTTTCTACAGCGGAAAAGGTATCGGATATTTCCGGACGGGGTGTCGGACTGGATGTGGTAAAAAGTAAGATCGAGGGTCTGGGAGGCGATGTAGAAGTAAACTCCGTCTTAGGAGAAGGCACTACCTTTATTGTACGTCTGCCTCTGACACTGGCGATCATTCAGGCACTGATGGTAGAGATTCAGAATGAAAAATATGCGATTCCGTTAAATTCCATCGTTACCTTAGAGGATATACCATGTACCGATGTAAAATTAGTGCAGAATAAAGAAGTGATCAATCTGCGAGGCACGGTTATTCCGCTGGTACGTCTGGACGAAATACTGGATTTTGAACCACGGGAAGAAGAACCGGAGAATCTGATCGTAGTCATTGTGAAAAAGGGTGACAAGCAGGCAGGTCTTGTGATCGATAATCTGATTGGCCAGCAGGAAATCGTTATAAAGCCGCTGGGCAAGTATATCTATATACATAAGATGTTCAGTGGAGCAACCATATTGGGTGATGGCGATGTGGCACTGATCATTGATGCGAATACATTGGTATAGGGGGTGTAGGAAATGGCAGAAGTAGAGCATATAGATGAGATTAAGCAGTATATTGTTGCCAAGCTGGGGAATGAACAATATGGAATCGATATTGCCTATGTGGATAATATCGTCCGTATGCAGAAGATCACCCGTGTACCAAAGACCCAGCCATATTTTCTGGGTGTGATCAACCTTCGAGGAGAGATTATCCCGGTTATGAGTATGCGAAGAAAGCTGGATCTGGAAGATAAGGAGGTCAGCAATGCGACCCGTATCATTATCATCAAACCGGAACAAAACGCCCTTCTGGGGCTTTTAGTAGATGAAGTGCGGGAGGTTGTGACACTGACAGAGGAAGATGTGGAAAAGGTGACCTATGAGAATGGACGGGAAGATACGAATTTCTATGTAACGGGCATTGGAAAATATAAGGATACCCTGATTTCACTGATCAATGTAAACGGAATTATCAGCGACTAATAACACGGACAGGCAGGAGGCAGTTATGCAGGAAATGGATGCAATGGAACTGGATATTTTACGGGAAATTGGGACGATTGGGGCCGGAAATGCAACGACCTCTTTATCGGTCATGCTAAATTCCAGACTGTCGATGGGAGTTCCAAAGGTGTCCTTTATGAACATTGATGATTTTGTGGAAAGTATCGGTGGTGCGGAAAATATCATTGCCGGGATTATGAGTAATATTGTTGGCGAAGTTAGCGGCTTTGTACTGTTTGCCATAAATCTGCGGACGGTATATCGGATGGTCAGTTTCCTAAAGGGAACCGAACTTGAACAGGGTTCACCTCTCACGGAATACGATCTATCCGCAGTGAAGGAAATCGGAAATATCCTGATTAGCTCTTATCTTGCTTCCATTGAAACGCTGACCGGACTTCAGATGCGTCCTTCTGTTCCGGTTATGTCCATTGACATGGCGGGAGCCATTTTGAATTTTCCAATCATTGTTAATAACAGGGAGCATGACGAAGTGCTTCGGATAGAATCGCAGATTGAAGGTGAGGATGTTTCCTTTGAAGGACACATTGTGATGATTCCGTCCGCAGATTCTTATCCGATAATAAAACGCCACTTAGGATATTGATATGGGAGATACAGATTCGATTATTAAGGTGCGTATGGCAGATTTTGCTGTTTGTCAGGCACCGGATAAAATAACTACAATAGGATTAGGGTCTTGCGTCGGACTGGTAATCTATGATCCCGTCAGTCGGGTGTGCGGATTGCTTCACGCTATGCTGCCGGACAGCAGTAAGATTCGCAATCATGCAAATCGTGCGAAATTTGTCGATACCGGCTTCGATGATATGCTTCAGGAACTGCTTCGTAAAGGGGGCAGACAGGAACGACTGACAGCAAAGCTTGCCGGAGGGGCTCAGATGTTTGATTTCTCCGGGGAAAGTGAGATTACGAGTATCGGGCGTCAAAATGTAGAAGCGGTAAAAGCACAGCTTAAAAAGCACGGGATTTTGTTGTTAGCGGAGGATACAGGAAAAAATTATGGAAGAACCATTGTATTTGATCCCCAAAATGGAGAACTGGAGATCAGGGCGGTGGGGCATCCGTTGATTAAGATTTAATTGGGTGAAGCTATGAAGTTACGATGGTTAAGAGCATTTATTGTACTGACGGCTGCATTGATCGTATGCATAAGTAATATTGTATCAAAGCGGCCCATGCCGGCAGCTTTGGTCTGGCTGTTAATTGTTATCCTTGTTTTTTTCTTCATCGGAAGTCTTGTAACCAGAATCATTCAGCGAACAATGTCCGATTCTTCCAAAAACAAGGAGTCTGAACCGTCCGAATCGGTGACAGATGTTAAGATGGAGGACAAAACGCCGGATGAACATGAGACGGTGCAGGAAAATGAGGAAAAGTAAGATTGGGTAAGAGGTGCTTCGTATGGACGAAATACGGAAGGAAAAACTCTGGGCGGCTTACAGTAAGAAAAAAGACCCGGACATAAGAGAAGAACTGATAATTGAATATGTACCGCTGGTCAAGCTGGTTTCTGGTCGGCTTAGTATGTATCTGGGATATACAGTTGAATATGATGATTTGGTAAGCTACGGTATCTTTGGGTTGATCGATGCCATTGATAAGTTTGATTACGGAAAAGGAATCAAATTTGAAACCTATGCCAGTCTGCGGATCCGTGGCTCTATATTGGATCAGATTCGGAAAATGGATTGGATTCCCCGTTCTGTAAGACAGAAACAAAAGCAGATGGAAGCGGCTATCTCAAAGATTGAATCAGAGGCAAATCGTTTGGCTACAGACGAGGAAATCGCAAAGGAATTAAATATTTCTCTGGAGGAATATTTTAACTGGCAGGGGCAGACGAAGATTACGAATATTGCTTCCATTGATGAATTCGTAGAACAGGGAATTGAAGTAAAGGCATTTGATACCCGGAAATATGCCCAGAGTGAACCGGACCGGGCATATGAACAGGAGGAGATTAAGGAACTGTTGGCAGATTCCTTAGAGCGGTTGACGGAAAAGGAACGAATGGTAGTATTGCTTTATTATTATGAGGAATTGACGTTAAAAGAAATCAGCAAGGTATTGGAAGTATCGGAATCCAGAGTATCTCAGCTGCATACAAAAGCAT
Organism: uncultured Lachnospiraceae bacterium; assembly: GCA_947589055.1. Classification (GTDB taxonomy): domain Bacteria; phylum Bacillota; class Clostridia; order Lachnospirales; family Lachnospiraceae; genus CAG-632. Next base: position 26,181 of record CANPZL010000028.1, read on the forward strand.
TACAGAAAATGAAACAGGTATTAGGGATACATTATGAGATTTTAATGGGATAGGGAGGTCCACAATGGCAAAAGTGAATGGATACTTTCGACTTCAAATTGAAGATAATGGCGTTTATATAAAGTTAATCCCGCCAACGGAGGACGGAGAACCGATCACTATGGCAGATATTATGTCATATCTCAGTATGGTTAAGATGCCGAAATATGACATAGCAGCTTTAAATCAGGTGGTATTGGCGCTAAAGGAACCCACGCTGATGAAGCTGACGGAAGCTGATTTTTCACCGGTTTCTGAAAAGGCAAAGGTGCAGGTGGCACAGGATCGTATGACAGCGACGATCCGATTATATCCGCCTTCCAATCATGGAAAACTGTTTGAAAAGAAAGATATGATCGGAGAATTGACCCATGCGGGAATCAAGTATGGTGTTGCCGAGGCGATTCTGGATGCGTTGGTTGAAAATCCGATCTATTGTCAGGATATAATGGTAGCAAAGGGCAAAGAGGTTCAGGAAGGAACCGATGCGAAGATCGAGTATCATTTTGAAACAAAGCCTCTTGCAAAACCGAAATTAAATGTTGACGGTACGGTTGACTTTCACCAGTTGAATATTTTTACAAAAGTAAAAAAAGATCAGCTTTTGGCTACACTTACACCGGAATTCTTGGGGGAAGAAGGAATCGATGTATATGGAAAACGGATCTATCCCCAGAAGGTAAAAAAGTTATCCTTAAAATATGGCAGGAATATCCGGCTTTCTGAAGATAAACTTCAGATGTTCAGTGAGGTCGATGGAGATGTAAAGCTGGAAAAGGATACTGTATTTGTATCCAATTCCTTCGTAGTAGCGGCAGATGTAGATGCGTCTACCGGTGATATAGTTTATGAGGGAAATGTGGTTGTTAATGGAAATGTGCGGACCGGTTTCAGCGTTCAGGCGAAGGGGGATATAGAAGTAAAAGGCGTAGTGGAAGGAGCCGACTTGTATTCCGGCGGCAATATCGTATTGACTCGTGGAATTCAGGGAATGAACCGTGGAAAGCTGGAGGCGGCTGGAGATATTATCACGAAATTTATCGAAAGCGCAAAGGTAAAGGCAGGCGGCACCGTTCGTTCCGGTTCCATTCTGCATAGTGTGGTGGATGCAGGCGATACGATCATCTGTGAAGGGAAAAAATCCTTTGTGATCGGAGGAAGCTTGAGCGCATTAAATGAGATCAGCGTTATGACGATTGGAAATCATATGGGTACAGTAACAAATGTTAAGCTTGGGGTAGAGGCATCCGTATTGGAAAACCTAAATGATATGCAAAAGGAATTCGAAGAAAATAAGGGAGAGATTGAGAAGGCACGTCAGGTGTTGGTGCTGTTTAAGAAACGGATGCAGGGCGGACAAAAGATCCCACCGGATAAGATACAGATGATACGGGAGGCAGGCGATACCATTAAACGCTTGGAGCTGCGGCAGGAAGAGTTACAGCTTTTGATTAAGGAATCTAGGGATCTGATCGAAGCCAATGCCAGAGGCCGTCTGCGGGTAAGTGAGACTGCTTATCCGGGTGTGCGGATTCAGATCGCAAACAGTACCTATATAGTAAAGGATAATATTCGGTTTAGCCAGTTCCAACTGGATTCCGGCGAGGTTGTGATCAGAAGTTATTAGGAGGTGCGGCTATGATACGTCCAGTAGATATGCAGATGATTCTGCCACAGGCAAATCAGGTGGGAATGCAGCAGCATAATGCAAACCAACATGCTGCATTACAAAGTGCGCAAGGAGCAACAGAGCTGGCAAAGGAAGTTCAGCAGAATTCGGAAAGTGTTATTGCAAAAGAAGATCCGGATCTGATGGAATATCGATATGACGCAAAGGAAAAGGGCAATAATTCCTATGAGGGTCAGAAGCGCAGGCGCAGGCGTGGTGACCGAAAGGAAGATTCACAGGAGGATGAAAAGGGAAAAACAGAAACCGCCTGGGTAAATTTTGACATAAAGATTTGACAGGAGTGTTACTTATGTACGCAGTGTTAATTGTAACAATAATCGGAATAATATGTATTGTCGTCAGCTTTATGCTGGTAAATCGGGAGGAATTAAACAGACAGGAGGAAGATGCTGCAAAGGAAACGCCTTCCAGATACCGGATCACAGATGATTATGAGTTAGACGAAGAGGAACTGGATCTATTGCAGCATAAGGTAAGTGATAAGATCTCGCAGGACGTAAATGACATCATTTATTCGGCAGAAAATTCCTTGTCTACGCTGACGAATGAAAAAATGATGGCTTTGGGTGATTATGCTGTAACTGTGTGTGATGAAATCGAAAAAAATCACAAAGAAGTTATGTTCTTATATAGTATGTTGAATGATAAGGAAAAGGAATTAAAACGATTGGTTACGGAAGCAGATGAGCGGGCCGCAGATCTAAAGAAAGCCAGTGAGCTTGTAATGGAAACTTACGGAAGCGGTGCTTTGGAGCTGGAAGATATGGAGGAACCTGAGTCGGAAGAAGATAAGACAGATATGGAGGAGACGGAGGAACATTCGACACCGACAGAGGATAACAGCAATGATATTATTCTGGAAATGAAACGAAATGGTATGAGTATGATTGAGATTGCCAGGGAGCTTGGTCTGGGTGTAGGAGAAGTAAAGCTGGTGATTGATTTGTATCAAGGAGATAAACGATGAAGGGTAAATACTACTTGCGGGGAATCGGCGTAGGCATACTGTTTGCTACACTTGTGTTATTTACCACCTACTGTATATCGGGCCGGGGAAAGATGACAGATGAGGAAGTCATCGCACGGGCAGAAGAATTGGGAATGGTGATGCCGGAGTCTGCATTGGATCATTTAAATAAACCGTATGATACATCAGATACATCGGAATCCGACTCGGATACCAAAGAGGATACAACAGACACGGATACAAAGGAAAGTGAAACGCAGGATACGGAAGAAGCGGATACGGAGGCACCGTCAGAAGGGGAGAACGGAACGACTTCGGATATGCAGACGACGGATGAGGAAGCTTCCGGTTCAACACAGGATCCGGGAACAGAAACAAGAATCGTGACTTTTACGATCGTCAGCGGAATGAATTCGTGGAATGTTGCGTCTATCCTACAGGATCAGGGTGTGATCGACAATGCGTCAGACTTTGATGCGTATTTAGAAGCAAATGGATATTCTGCCAGGATTTCCACCGGTGAATATTCTATCGCAGCAGGTACGGATTATGAGACAATAGCAAAAATGCTTACAGGGGAATAAAGAGCGGAAAGGGTTCCGCTCTTTTCTTTATGATTCAAGGCCAGTTTGTTTTTTCAGGAAAACGCTTGCATACAGGCAGGCAATATGGTAGAATATCACTTGTTGTAAATATTCACCGGAATGGATGAACTGTATGGTGCCATTGCTCATGGTAAACAGGAAATGGAAATTCCGGGAAGAAAAACCACGGAGGTAAGAGTATGAGCGTAATTTCAATGAAACAGTTACTGGAAGCAGGTGTGCATTTTGGACATCAGACAAGAAGATGGAATCCTAAGATGGCACCGTACATTTACACAGAGCGTAACGGAATCTACATTATCGACCTGCAAAAATCAGTGGGTAAAGTAGATGAAGCTTATAATGCGATCAAGAATTGTGTCGCAGAGGGCGGTACGGTTTTGTTTGTCGGAACCAAGAAGCAGGCTCAAGAAGCAATCAAGACGGAAGCGGAACGCTGCGGTATGTTCTATGTAAATGAAAGATGGTTGGGCGGTATGCTTACCAACTTTAAGACGATCCAGACACGAATCGAAACCTTAAAGAAGTATGAAGCAATGGAAGCTGACGGTACCTTTGATGTCCTTCCCAAAAAAGAAGTGATTCAGATTCGGAAAGAAATGGAAAAACTGGAGAAGAACTTGGGCGGTATTAAAAATATGAAGAAGCTCCCGGATCTGATTTTTGTTGTTGATCCCCGAAAGGAGCGGATTTGTATTCAGGAAGCACATAATCTGGGGATTCAGCTGGCAGGTATTGTCGATACCAACTGTGATCCGGAGGAACTGGATTATGTAATTCCCGGTAATGATGATGCGATCCGTGCAGTAAAGCTGATCGTTTCTAAGATGGCAGATGCTGTAATCGAGGCAAATCAGGGTGAGGATGCTCTGGTTGAGGAAGCAGAGGCAGAAACGGAAGCGACTGAGGAAGAAGCTGTAGAAGAATAATGAAATAGACTTGATGAAAAGCCTTAGCCTCAAGGGCTAAGGCTTTTCTTTCAAAAAGATGATGATGGAGGAAATGAAAATGGCTATTACAGCAGCAATGGTAAAGGAATTAAGAGAGATGACCGGTGCGGGCATGATGGATTGTAAGAAGGCACTGGGTGAAACAGACGGAGATATGGATGCAGCAGTCGAATATTTACGGAAAAACGGGCAGGCGAAGGCGGAAAAGAAGGCAAGCAGAATCGCAGCGGAAGGAATTTGCAAGGTGGTTTCCCAAGGCGACCGGGCAGCCGCTGTAGTAGAGGTAAATTCAGAAACAGACTTTGTTGCAAAGAATGAGAAGTTCCAGAATTTTGTTGCAGATGTTGCTGCGCAGGCGCTTGTTACGAAGGCTGACAATATGGAAGGCTTTTTGGCAGAACCGTGGGCGGCAGACAACAGTAAGACGATCCAGGATGTGTTAGTCGAGATGATCGCAACGATTGGTGAGAAATTATCCATCCGCCGGTTTGAAAAGGTGGAAGCCGCAAATGGCTGTGTGGTTACTTATACCCATGGCGGTGGACGGATCGGCGTTATCGTAGAAGCAGAGACCGATGTTATAAATGACGGCATCAAGGAAGCATTGATGAATGTAGCTATGCAGGTAGCGGCATTAAGTCCCAAGTATGTTTCTTCTGCCGATGTTTCCGAGGAATACAAGGCACATGAAAAGGAAATCCTGCTGGCACAGGCAAAGAATGATCCAAAGAATGCAGGAAAGCCGGATGAGATTTTGGAAAAGATGATTCTTGGCAGACTGAATAAGGAGTTAAAAGAGGTTTGTC
>CANPZL010000029.1 GCA_947589055.1 uncultured Lachnospiraceae bacterium
TAACATTTATTCTACAAAATATCAAATTCCTTTTACCATTTCTCTGTAGGATTACTATACATATGTTGCATTTTAATCATTAAATAACGGAAGAGCCTCTTTTTTGTTACATTTGTATCACCAAAAAGCAAAAAATCTCCCGAAGGAGGCATACTCATGCACTTACAGGCGATCAGAAAATTCTTCAACACATATCTGGTCATCAAATTTCTCCGCAAAATAAGGTTCAGAAGTAACAAAGACACAAGCCTAGCAATACACTGGATTGGGGTCCCACAACGTGATAATTGTCCCATGATAACTGAAATGTCAGAAAAGTCTGATCTGCATTTATCGATTCGATACACCTCTATTAAAGTATAATCCTGCCCATCGCTGTCGGTTACTATTTTTATTTCTTTTACAAATATCTCCAGATTTTCTTCCTCGTCAGGAGCCATATCCTCAAACTGATCATCTTTTGAAACAAGCAGATTTTCATCATAATCTCCATCCAAAATTACATGACGGTGAGCATTGAAACACAGATACTCCTGACCGTCTATCACTATATTTTCCTGCCTGCTGCATATCGTGTAATCTTCAGAATACCCTGCATTTTTTGCCTCTTGAGAAACCGATACATACTTATTCCACCTTATCTCCTGCGCAGCCAATACTGCAATATCAAAAATAGCAAGCAGAATAGCTGCTGCTAAGATAATAATTCCAAATCTCTTCCACTTTTTGCTCATCTTTTCCTCTCTGATTTAATTATAAAACCAAAATGCAACCGCAAGAATACGAGCAGAATCAGCCTGTATAGGCATCCTCGGCCGAATGGCTGAAATCCTGTTTTTCAAGCCACGCCTGTTCTTCATCGCTCTCCGGAATGTCAATCCGTTCAATCTTAAATATCACAGGTCTTGTGCCATCATTACAGCAGGCGATCATCATTCGGTCATCGTTCGTCCAACCCTTCATGATCGAACCGCCTTGAAGGGCGGTATAAACATAACGGCTTATAGCATCCCAAGCTTCGCCGCAAAATTTCCCATTCATCAGATGATAGAAATCATCCTGCTGTGGAGTGCGTTTTAATAAAAATGTATCACCCACTTTAAAGAAAGGACATGATCCAGACTTTGGATCGGCTAAATATTTCTCTTGAAGATCCGGAAAACACTTTGTCTCCAGAACGGTAATCTTACATTCATATTTCATAAAAATCTTCTCCTATCAACATATGTATTCTTTGTCGTGCACACTGTCTTCCATACAGACAGTATATCATTTTCTATGAGATCATACTTTCTTTTGCCCATCCGATTTGCCTTTCTTTCCGTCCTGATCTGACATCAATACTACGGCACTCAACATGGCTCAATACATTCATTTTATGTCAGCATATCCCGATGTCTGCAAAAGCAAATCCAGCCAGTTAAATCATAACATATCTAAATCATGCTATTCAATTAAGATATTGATTGAGAATTTCCGCTGTCTTTCCAGTTAGAGCATCGAGCGCTTTTTCTGCTTCACGGATTTTTTCTTCAATTGCTTCTATTTTCGCAATTGCCTCATCCTGTATGGCTCTATTGGGGACGACAAATGTTATCCCCCGAACCCGGTCAATGGATGCACGATACGACCGAGAAAAGCCCAGCTTTTTCCCCTCTATTTCGAGGATATGAACCATGTATCTAGGGTTCACTTCGGGTGTCTTACACCGTAATACGCCACAATGATCTGTAGGATAAAACTCTGAATCCGCCGGGATATAGCTAGTCATCCAATCTCCGTCAATGCCCCAAAGAACAGATGGCAGAGAAAAATCGGTAATCAGACGCTCATCTATATGCCCGAGTGGTTCTACAACATTGGCACTGTATACCGGAACAGTTCCATCAGGTACAAGTTGCTTATTGAGGACACGCCTTCCAATGGACACATCGAATCTATCGGAATCAGCGAGGCTCAGTTTGTCCCCCCCCCCACGAGAAATTACATCCAATTCATTGAATAGGTTTTCTATCTTTCTTCGATAGTCTTCAATACTCATGCGGGTGGTATTGTATTCTTCATCGATTTTTAAATATTCACTTTCTATTAAATCTTGTATTTTTTTTGGCGGGTAGGGAATAACAATTTGCTTTAAGTTTTCCTGCTTTAACTTATGAACATTTGTTTTACCTGTAATATAATCAGATAAATCCAGAGTGTTGAGGATAGTCATAAGAAAAGTAATATTAATTTTACTTTCATCAACACGCAAAACATGAGCGTGGTTATTTATCCAACACTTCCCCTCAACTATAAATGCACATTTTTCACCGGCGCCCCACTTTGCTCCATCTTCTCCAATTAACAAATATTTTCCATCAAATATGTATTTGTCCACATGGTCAATAACACCGGTGGCTCCATAATATGGATAGGGTCCATTCTTTCTATCTCGGCTTGTAACGGGCTTTCTTTTACTATCCAACACTTCAATAAGCCTTGCATCTTCATCACCAAGTTTAATTGTTGGATATTTGCTTTCAATTTTTATCTTATCTTTAATTGATACTCTCATTGATTTGTTGAATTTTTCCCTTGAAAAATCAAGCATATCTCTTGTATTCACAACAGAACCGTATTTTTGTTGCTCATCGCTAAAAGAGGGCGTTATCCCTTTGAAGGATTTTTTAATGGCATTCGCAAGTGTGCCTTCTGCCGCACGGTCGAATTCGTCATACATTTTACCGCCGGGTGTGTTTATCTGGATACCTTCTTTGCCTTTACGCTTAGACCACTCATATCCGAGAAAATCCTTCTGTCCCTTGTTATCTGTCGGAGCAGTTATGATAACTGTTGTCTGGCGATATACCAAAGAGAAGTAAAACAGTTTTTCCTCCTCGATGCGGCGAATATAATCGTATAACCCCTCAAGATATGCAGCGACCTGCTCGTCAGCACTCATGTTTTTATATGCCCTCGTTTTTTGCAGCTTTTTGGCATCCGCACAATTTGCAAATGCGCCAACATACATTTTGAAATAATCGATACCGTTCAATTCGCCCAAAGAATAGCATTTATCCAGGAATGCACAGTATACGTCCTCGTCAACCTCGATTTGCGCAATATACGCTTTCAGTATCTCCTTATCTTTCCAGTTGTTAAGGTCAGCACCACCGAAGATAGCCTCTACAGAATCATAAGACAAATCAATCTGCTTTGGCGGCTCGTTAAATTTTTCGAGAAACATAACCACTGTGTTTGTTCCAGTCTCTCCAAATGTGTTAGATCCAAATGCAACAATTGCACGTATATAGAAATTCTTCAATAACTTTTCACGCGCTCCGGTGTAGCTGGCACTATCATTTGAGAGTATAGAACTCGGCAGAATAACTGCTGCAATACCCTTTGGCTTCAGAAGCTGTCCAATGCGCTCTACAAACAGTGTTTCTATCTCTCCGCTGTCTAACCCGATGCGGTCAAGGAGTGTAAAGCTGTTATTCTTCAACTGTAAATGCTGTTTGAAGTACTTAACAGAATATGGCGGATTTGCAACAAGAATATCAAACGAGTCGTTATCAATGCCTTTGTCAGGAGCATTTTCCAAACCGTCACCAAAGATGATGTTTCCTTCACCGGCACCGTTCATAAACAGGGATATTTTCGCTACACGGGCAAGACGGTAGTCTTTTTCGATTCCGTAAATATGATCTCTGACCCACGCATTATTATTGTCCGACTGTGCATAGTAATTGATAGTTTCAATAGCCTCAGTTAAAAAATGCCCTGCACCACACGCATAATCTATCACTTTGGGGTATACTGTGCCTCTTTCAGATTTCACCATACGGTCTATAGGCAAACTGTCCCAGATAAAACGGGTGATCGGCATCGGCGTAAAGAATTGTCCCTCATTCTGCTTAAAGCCTTTATTCAAAAGCTGTTCAAATAAATCACCGAGGAACTGATGCTTTGATGGGTAAACAATTCTGTACTTTTCAAAGAGTTGCACCATTTCAACGAGTATCTTGGCGTTCTGATAGAACAATTCCTCATTATGGACATCTTTGAATGCAAAATCGTTGTTGGAATAGAACTTCAAAATACGAATCGTTTTCTGTAAGTCCTCTATAGCCTTTTTCCTTTTTGATCCTGTGTAGGTTGAAAACAGCCACTCCGGATAATCAGCAGATACATAATATATCTCTTCTCGCATGAATTTCTCCATTCCATCCTTATGTAAACGCTGGAGACGATCCTGCAAAGTTTCGTATGTATCCGTTCCCTGCTTATAATGGAATTCAACCTCGTCATTCTCGTCCTTTGTGCTTTCGTCAACAAGTTTGCATATGAATAGAGCAATCAAACGGTTAAAGGCATTTTCTTTATCGCTGACGTTGTTATGTCGCAGTATTTCTTCAAATCTATTGACTATCTTATCATCCGGCGTAAAATCGCACAAATTCTTTTTTAGCAGCGGCTTAACACCAATCTTATACGCAACGGAGTCCTCAGAGAAAACCAGATCATCATGAATTTGACCGGCATAGGTTTCCTTCCATGCCTCATGTTTTTCCGATGCAGTATGCGCATCGCAGTATAACTTTATAGATTTATCTTTCTTGGCAAGAAGGACAATGTTTTCATCATCCGAACAGTCAATGGTCGGCGCCTTATATTCAATAGTGCCGTTCTTAAAGTCTGATGCATACAAAACAAGCCATTTACACGACTGTTCCTGTTGCCAATACGAGAATAGTTGCGCACCGTCATTTTTCGTGTCACTTAAAGCCTTATCAAACTCTCTGCCCCAAGTTTTGCATTCAACGATTAAAAGCATAGAACCTGTCATATCAGTCACGCAAATATCAGCACGTCCACTTTTTGCATCATGCCCAAGATGCCATTCTTTCTCCAGCTCAATATGTTCCGGACGATAGCCTTTTTCAAGAAGACGGTTTACACATTCAAAAACAACAAAGTTTTCCTGTTTATCGAACCCGTCATTTCGCTCTCTGCCTTTTATATCATCTGGATAATAAAGCTTCTTCTGCGAGAAGTCCACGCCCATAGATACATTAAAATGATTGAACTTTTTCTCGAAAAGTTCACCAGTAGCTGTAAAGCCCAAAAAAAGCAGTAATTTTTTGAAATCAGATTCTTTAATCATAGTTTCCTCCTCATAACTCTTTCATCCATATCACTAACTCAACGGGGATATGTTCGTCTGGCTTTTTCAATCAACTAATAATCAATTCTGATTTGTCTCGTAGTTTCCTTGCAAATGTACTTTTACCAGATCCAGGGTTTCCTGTGATCATTATTCTTTTTGTATTCATTTATTCACTCATCTTCCACTAATTTATTTCTTAGCAACTGCGTTTCCTTGCCGGTAATCCCTAAATCCAATAAATACTGTTCAACCGTATTATGCTTTTTTCTCAACATCTCTAAAAATCCATACATTGACTTTTCATTTGCAAGCACAATCTCCCTATCAATATCCGGATGTTCTCTCAAGAAAGCTTCTAATCTTTCCATGTTGAATTCTCGACTAATTGCATAGTCATATACAATATCCTGATCAGATACACCAGCAATCAATAAAAGAATGGCACTTATAACACCGGTTCGATCCTTACCAGCAGTACAGTGATAAAGCACTCCACTAGGTGAATTTGCGATAGTTTTAAATATATCCTTTATACAATCTGCATGAGCTATTTTCATGTAGGATAGCGACACTTCTGCAAGACTTCTAGGCGGCATCATACCCTCAACAATCGGAAAATGACAATAATTAAAATCATTATCATGTACAAAAGCGGATGGCTCTGCATTAGCCTCTTCTTCGCTCCTTAAATCGATAATTGTGTTTATGTCCCTACTTAATAATAATTCTTTATCACGCATACTTAAGGTATCGCATCTATCACTTCTATATATTCGATCAGCTAATGTATACCTCTTTGTTCCCTGAATTCTGTACATTCCAAGGTCTCTGGTATTCATCGTACTCTCAAGTATTGATCTTGGTGCATTATCCCAAGCATTTATATATCCGTCTATACCTTCTTTTTGTTTTTCAAGATTATCTAATTCCTGAATACAATATTCCACAGCCTCTGCTATATACTCATCTGTCATGTCTTTTGTAAAGAAAAAGATATCATCGTCTTCTACCGGAACAAAATACGCATTCATATTTTGGACCAGCCCATCTAAATTAAATTTACATATCTTGTTTATAGGTTCTTTTTCAAAATCGATTGGAATTATAAGTTCATTTTTCAGATTATATTTCTTAATAACATAGTAATTTCCTATAGCATAGTCCTTATGAAGTTTCTCTATATTACCTGGTATCATAGAATTCCAGTGATACTTATCATACACAAAATGTCTATAAATTACATCCTGCACAAGATGAAGATAATATCCCAAATACATATCATCTTTCTTCATCAACTCGCCATACATTTTTCTATAACCTTCAAAATCATATGTTTTCTTATGTCCTCCGGCAACATATATCTTCATATGACTATTTCCGTTATAACCCGCATCCACAAGAACGGATCCTAACTTAAGACGGCTAGGATTATTGAAATGTCTTTTCTTAATCAATTCGCATGTAATAGCATAATGAATAATACTTGATGCCATAATCAATACCAATCCCCATTTTTCCTCTAAAGCATCCATATCCAGTGTTACACTCACATGGTGCTTTGTTTCACGAAGTTTGGACAATAAGTACTCCGTCTCCTCCGACTTTGCCAATTTCATCTGCGCCCTTCAGGCTTGATTCACTAAACGACGCTGGATTATGCTCCGTAATTTAATCCCGCTTCGTCGTCCTGACTTGCGACATCAATACCACGCACTCCACATGGCTCGACACGTTCATTTTGATGTCAGCGGCTCCGTTCGTTTGCGGAAATAAATCCAATTGAATACATCGGAACATATCGGATTTTTGCCTTGTTTGCCTCAACCCTTAACGGTTCTGCGAGTGCATAGGATTTCATCGTCTCAACCCTTGTGTGATATGAATCTGTATTTTCCTTTTCCAAATCCGGTTACCGGTTCGATAAACCCTTTCTCCGCCATTTCTTTCAACAGTGCGGTACTTCTGGTCGGTTTCAGTCCGAGGATTTCCTGAACATCCGATCTTCCAAAGATCGTCTGAAAGCCGTATTCCTCCAGTAATTTGCAAACATGAGAAGCTGTCTTTGCTGTAAATAAGTTTTCAATGTTCGCTTTTTGATCCTCAATGTTCACTTTTTCCGGTGCCTTAAAGGTGCTGCCGATATGCAATGCTCGGTTATGAAGCGGATGGTTCTCATTCAGCAAAAGGTTTCTTAAAAACATCTCCAGAAACTCTGTGGTCTCATGGATACCGTTTTTTAAGTCATTATAGTTTGCCCGGACAAGAGAATTACGAAAATACCATGCATTTTCAGCGAAGATGTCGTTTGTTACATCAAAGCCGAGGGTGCGCAGGTACTTGATGAAGAATACCGCCGTCGTTCTGGTGTTGCCTTCACCAAAAACGTGAATTTGCCAAAGTCTAGATATGAACACTGCAAGGTGATGAATAATATCGTCCATCGAAAGATTTTTATAAGAAAACTTTTTCTCTTCTGAAAAATCATAATCCAACGTTGCCTTCAGCTCTGTAGCACTACCATAAAGCACCGTAGCGCCATCGAGTACCCATTCCTTCTTTGTGATGTTATAATCCCTAATGCGTCCGGCATGGGAATATATACCGGTAAACAGCTTTCTGTGGATGGACAGATATTCATTCGGTGTGAAACTGAACGCTTTCTCTGAAAGAAGTGCAGCAATTCTGGCTGAAACCTTATCTGCCTCTTCAGTGCGATCGTCTGCGCCGCAGGCAGGATTCTCCTCGTAATAGCTCTGCAAAAGGGCATTCGCTTCCTCAAAGGAAATCTCACCTTCGATGTTGCGGACAGCAGTATACATCAAATATTCTGATGTCTTAAGTCCGTCAACCGCCTGCAGGCCAATGGCCGTATGCCACGCATAGCCTTTGTCCCGCTTGTCCGGCTCAGACGCTTTGATATATTCCTTAAATGGATCTTTATTCACTAGATACCACCTCACTAATGCTTATTTTACTCGATAATCCCATCTGCGTCAAAAATATGGTCGAACTCATCTGTGTTTATCGCACGAGACGCTTTTCCTAAGCTTTCCTTTAGCCTAAATATATCACGCAATAAATTGAATAACAAATAGACTATTGGGAGATATTTCTCAGTCTAAAACACAATATTTTTTGTAACATACGTTGTTTATATACAAGATATTTGTTCAATTATTTCATGTACCAAAAATGTATAATAATCATCGTGTATAGAATAAGATAAGGGACCAATCATAGAAATCAACTTTGCTAATCTCTTATCCTTCTTACAAAGGCATTGAATTGGCTCTTAATCATAATTAAAAATGATTTCTTTTTTCATATTGGTCCCCTTTTTATTTAATTATCACCGCATACCTTATTCCAAGCTATTTTATGTTCAAAATTAATCTCTGTATTGTCAGAAAGATTTTTTACATATCTTTCCACAAAAAGGTCAGTATTATCGAGTAGTCTTAAATAATACTTTATAGTAGGAAACACACCATTTACAATAATCTGACATCCATGTTCCTCTCTGATCTTACAGACCATCTCGTCAATAGCAACTCTTTCATCTTCACTTGGATCAGCCAATATCAAAATGTCAATCGTCAGCAGCACAGTTCAATATTTTTATCTATCCAACCCATTCTCAATACTTCTGTCTATTCAACTATAAAAAATTTTAGGATTTACGGTACTTTTCAGCTATTTTTCGGCACTTGCTTTTTTGCAATCGAAACACCAAAAAAGCATTATATTTCAAGCATTTTCACACTATCAATTATGTACCTTAGTCAACAGAACCACCGTCTCCACATGCCCGCTATGACAGAACTGATCCACTGCTCCCACTCGTTTCAGCGTATATCCGGACGCACACAGTTGTTTTATATCCCTTGCCAATGTTGCCGGATCACAGCTTACATAAACAATCCTGTCAGGCCGCATATCTGCTATCGTTCGCAGCAACTCTTCTTCACACCCTTTTCTCGGCGGATCCACGACAACCACATCCGGATGTCGTCCTGCCTGTTCACCGTTCTGATAATAATCCGGCACTACCTCTTCCGCCTTACCGCAAATGAATTCCGTATTGGTGATACCGTTTAATTTTGCATTTTTTCTGGCGTCCTCTACCGCCTGTGGAACGATTTCCACACCATACACCTTTTTTGCCCGCTTCGCCATGGATAACGAAATCGTGCCGATGCCGCAGTACAGATCCCATACGACTTCTTCTCCCTTTAAGTCTGCATATTCTACCGCTTTATCATATAATCCCTTCATCTGAATGGGATTTACCTGATAAAAGGACATTGGCGAGATATGAAATTCAATATCCCCGATCCGATCGGAGATAAAGGGCTGTTTCCAAAGTGTTTTACACCGGTTCCCCAAAATGCGGTTCGTATGTTCCTTGTTGATATTGAGACATAGGCTTTCCAGAGAAAGCTTTTTCCATTGCGGTCCGTCAGCCGGTAACATATTCCCGTCTAATTCCTGATTAAAGGCTTCCACTGCCCGCAATATACTCTGCCGAAGCTGTGCTTCACAAGCAGTTACGCAGTCAGATGCCGCCTGCTTTTTCGTATATCCGGTACGCCCCGAACTGCTATGATCATCCGGCAGTCCGTCACCATTAACTACCAGACACACCATCAGTTCTCCGGTTGCAAATCCTACCCTTGTCAGGATATGGCGGATCAATCCGGTCTGGTTTTGTTCATTATAGATAAAGGTATGTGTCCTATCCTGCCAATCCTGCAGCCATTGCCGCAGTTTCGGGATCAGATATGTATGAATCGGATGTCCGATCGCACACTGTTCCAGATCAATAATCGAATGGGTTCTTTTGGCATAGAATCCTATCTGTACCTTCCCCTCCTTATCCAAGCCGACGGGAAACTGCATCTTATTCCGGTAGTGAAATGGCTGATCCATGCCAAGTATCGGTTCCATCCATCGTTCTGCGTCCTTGATTCCGCCGATTCGTTCCAGACAGTTTTTCACGAATGTCTGCTTATATTCCAGTTGCTTTTCATAGGAAATATGCATAAGGGTACACCCTCCGCAGCTTCTTGCCTTCTGACAGGGTGCAGGAACCCTGTAAGGTGAGGGGTGCAGTAATGCTTCCAGTCTTCCATAGGCATAATTTCGCTTCTGCTTTATGATCCGGATACTTGCCACATCA
Organism: uncultured Lachnospiraceae bacterium; assembly: GCA_947589055.1. Classification (GTDB taxonomy): domain Bacteria; phylum Bacillota; class Clostridia; order Lachnospirales; family Lachnospiraceae; genus CAG-632. The sequence continues at coordinate 10,332 of CANPZL010000029.1, forward strand.
CCAACCACCGTATCCTTGACAAATACCGTAAAGCCTTTCCGTTTTTCCGCTTCTTTACCGTCCTGTGATGACGTCGCCTCTGAAGCTTCTAAAATATGTCCAATCCCGTCACCGTCCGCACTCATATCTTCGATTGTTACTTCATAAATAGCATTCTTTTTCATTTTTTCTTTTCCGCTCACAAAAAACGCAGGCCCGATCTTCCCTTCCCTGCGCCTGTTCCACGATACCCGCTACTCCTTATACTTTGTGGTAGCACGCAGATTAGTCTCAAAATTCCGATTATATCCTAACCAGTTTCCGCCCTCATCCTTCCCTTTTAATTCCTCTGAAAAGGTCTGAATCTTTGCGTCCGTATTATCTGCAAAGGACAGAGCAAGAGCCTCGATCAATGCCGGTTTCTTGGGAGAACCGAATTCCAATTCTCCATGATGCGCTAATACACAATGCTTTAACTCATTCCCCAGCTTTTCCGGAAATCCGGGAATCTCTCTTATCTTTCGGTCCAGCATCGTCGCACAGATCACGATATGTCCAAGGAGCTGCCCTTCATCTGTGTAATCATTTTCCGGAAAAGCCGACAACTCTTCCACCTTGCCCAAATCATGACAGATCGCAGCTGTTAAAAGCAAGTCCCGGTTCAAAACCGGATATAGGGAAGCATAAAAATCACAAAGCTTCGTCACAGCCAGCGTATGCTGTAATAATCCCCCGACAAATCCGTGATGGATAGACTTCGCCGCCGAATGGCGCTTGAATTCTTCCGTAAATGTTTTATCCTCCGTAAATATCTTATCCAGAAGCTGCCGGAGATACGGGTTTTGAATCTTCTTAATAAATCCCTGTAATTCCTGAAACATGGAGTCCGGTTCAAATTCAGAGCATGGCATATAATCTGCTACCTCGTATTCCCCCTCCTGCGCTTTTCGCACCTGTTTTACATTCAGCTGGAGATTATTCTGAAAGCTGACTACCTGTGCGGTAACTGCAATGTAATCCAGCGGTTCAAAATGAGCGATTCCATTATTCAGATCCCATATCTTTGCGTCGATCGTTCCGGTCTTATCCTGCAGCAGCATGGAATAATAGTTCTTTCCAGCCTTTGTCTGCAAGGTCTGTTTCGTCTTGCACAAATATATCGTATTTATCATTTCACCTTCTCGAAGTTCACTAATGTAATACATAGCCTTCCCCTTTCTCTTCCATACAGTCACATTCAGTATACTCCATGCTTTGTCAATTCACAACCTTCTTTCCGGATTTCCCGCCAACGCTGTCTTTTTTTACAGGCATATGGATTTTTCTATCCAAATCTTATATAATAATATCATATACGATTGTTCCCTTTTGGGTTGTTAGATGAAAAAGGCACTGCAATGAATAAACGTTCCCTACGGATTCTGGAATATAACAAAATAATCGATATGCTGATCCCTTACGCCGGCTCATCGGAAGGACAAAAACGATGCAGGCATTTAAAGCCCTCCACCGCCCATGACGAGATCTTGCGTCTACAGGAGGAAACCCGTGACGCCCTTGCCCGCTTATACCGGCATGGCAATCTTTCTTTTTCTGGCGTTATGGATATTGGAATGTCCTTAAAACGTCTGGAGGTTGGCGCCACTTTAAGTCCATCGGAACTGTTGGATATAGCAAAGCTGTTAGATACTGCCTACAGTGTCCACCAGTATGGCGTATCCCATGAGGAACAGGACCCGGATTGTCTGGATGCCCGTTTTCTGGAATTGGCGCCGCTTGAGCATATCAGCCGGGAAATCCATCGTTGTATCTTATCCGCCGATGAAATCGCTGACGATGCTTCCGCAGAATTAAAGGCTCTCCGGCGTTCCCAGAAACAGATCAACGATAAGATCCATTCCCTGCTCTCCAATATCATCAATACACAGGATAACCGAGAGCTTTTGCAGGACAATCTGATCACCCTGCGGAATGGCCGGTACTGCATTCCGGTCAAGCAGGAATACAAAAGCAGTTTTCCGGGTATGATCCATGACCGTTCAGCCAGCGGCTCTACCCTCTTTATCGAACCGATGTCCGTCGTCAACCTGAACAATGAGCGGAAAGAGTTAGAAAACCGGGAGCAGATAGAGATTGAACGTATCCTTTCCAGTCTAAGCGAGCAGGTAGGCTTTGAAAAGATTTCTCTGGAATCCGACGTACAGCTTTTAACGGAACTGGATTTCATATTTGCAAGAGCAAAGCTGGCTAAGGCGATTCAGGGAACGGAACCGGTCTTTAACACAAACGGTTATATCCACATCAAGCAGGGGCGGCATCCTCTGCTGGACAGCAAGACAGTAGTTCCCATCGACATCACACTGGGAGATGCCTATACCATGCTGATCGTCACCGGTCCTAATACCGGCGGTAAAACCGTTTCCTTAAAAACGGTAGGACTTTTCACATTGATGGGGCAATCCGGTCTGCATATCCCCGCCTTTGAAGGTTCCGAGCTTTGCGTATTTCAGGATGTCTTTGCGGATATTGGCGACGAACAAAGCATCGAGCAGAGTCTAAGTACCTTCTCTTCCCATATGTCCAATATCGTATATATCCTTAAACACGCCACACCGGAAACGCTTGTTTTGTTTGATGAACTTGGAGGCGGAACCGACCCGATCGAAGGCGCCGCACTTGCCACTGCTATCTTAAATCACCTGCGGACACAGGGCATTCCCTGTATGGCAACCACCCATTACAGCGAACTGAAAGCATTTGCTCTTGCAACAGACGGGATTGAAAACGCTAGCTGCGAATTTGACCTTGCATCTCTTCAGCCTACTTATCGGCTGCTGATAGGGATTCCGGGAAAATCCAATGCCTTTGCCATCTCACAAAAACTGGGACTGCCGGAATCCATCATTACAGATGCGAAAGATCGAATAGACGCTTCTGCCTTAGACTTTGAACGCTTGATCAACGATCTGGAAACCAGCCGGAAAACCATTGAGGCAGAAGAACATCAGATTGCTGCCTACAAGGGAGAAATCGAACAATTACGGAACCAGTTAAAAGAAAAACAGGAGTCCTTCGAGCAGCAGCGTACCAAGCTCTTGAAAAACGCACGGGAAGAGGCTATGGAAATCTTAGAGGACGCCAAAGCCCAAGCCGATCAAGCCATTCGCAATTATCAAAAATGGGAAAAGAATCCGGCTAAGGCTGATAATAAGGCAATGGAGGCGGAACGAAGCCGGCTTCGGGAAAAGATGAAATCCATCGACCGGACAATGGCCGCCAATAAGAAAAAACGTAAATCCAACCATAAGGCAGAAGATTTTAGGATTGGAGACACCGTATATATCATTAGTATGGATACCACAGGAACCGTGCTTTCCCTGCCAAACGCCAAGCAGGAACTGTCCGTACAGGTAGGCGTCCTACACATGACACTGCCTGTCTCTGACTGTGAGATTACGCAAGCACCGGCCGAAACACTTAAAAAGCCTCCCAAAAGCACCCATCGCATGAATCTGGAACGGGCAGCTTCCATTCAACCGGACATCAATGTTATCGGACTTACCGTAGATGAAGCGGTATCCAGAATTGATAAATATTTAGACGATGCACTGCTTTCTAACCTGTCTCAGATTACGATCATTCACGGAAAAGGAACCGGAGCTTTACGGAAAGGAATCCATGCGTATTTAAAACGCCAGAACCACGTTGCCGAATTCCGAAACGGAGAATTTGGCGAGGGGGATATGGGTGTTACGATAGTAGAATTAAGGTAACGATTTTGAAAAGAGGAGGACACATGGAAAAACAACGAATCTTGATCGTCGATGATGATGAACACATTGCAGAATTGATTTCCCTTTATCTGATCAAAGAATGCTTTGACACCAGGATCGAAGGAAATGGCGAAGATGCTTTGCGTGCTTTTGAAGAATACAAACCGGACCTGATCCTGCTGGATATTATGCTCCCTGGTATTGACGGATATGAGGTGTGCAGCCATATCCGGAAAACCAGCCAGACCCCTATCATCATGCTATCTGCGAAGGGGGAAATATTTGATAAGGTACTGGGACTAAAACTGGGGGCGGACGATTACATTATGAAGCCCTTCGATTCCAATGAAATGGTGGCACGGGTTCGTGCTGTTTTGCGCCGATACCAGACGCCGGCACAGACATCGGCAAATCCGGGTATGACTTCCGCTTCTCATACCGGAAATTATGTTGAATACGACGGATTGATCGTCAATATCTCCAACTATACTACCACTATAAACGGTACGGTACTGGAAATGCCCCCAAAAGAGTTGGAACTGCTTTATTTTCTTGCCAGCCAGCCGAACCATGTCTTCACTAGAGAACAACTGCTAGACCAGCTATGGGGGTATGAATACTTCGGCGATACCCGTACCGTCGATGTACATGTAAAACGTATCCGAGAAAAGCTTCCGGAAAATCCGAATTGGGCATTAACTACTGTCTGGGGCGTGGGTTATAAGTTCGAGGTGCATTGATGTATAAACGAATCTTTGATAAAATCGCATTAAGCTATCTGGTCGTTATTATGATTATCTTCATAATGATCATTCTCTACGCTTCCAACGCTACCCGGCAGAATTTGATCGCAGAGAAACAGGGAACATTGGAAAATCAATCCCGGTTTATCTGTGAAGAATATATTCTTCCATATCAACAAAAAAAGGTAAACCAAACCGAGCTTCAAAGATCCCTGAACCAAGTAGCAGATTCTCTGAATATCAAAATCTGGTATTCCGATACGGACGGTTCTTTACTGTTCCTTTCCCATCCGGAAGAATATGATACCCTTCCAGACAATCTATACGACTTAGACCGTTCCGGTTCTCTTACCGGTACGTTTACGATGGTTGGAGACTTTTATGGCATTTTTCCGGAGCAGATGGTTACCTATGGCGGCCCGGTTGACGGAATCTCGGTTGCAAATGCGGGTGTCCTCACCCTGCACGCACCCTTCAGCGAGATTTCCGAGGTCATAACCAATATGTTTTTGAATTTCTCGATTCCCCTTTGTATCTTAATCATTCTTGCTATGCTGCTGTTGCTTTATCTTTCCCAAAAGATACTTGCACCTCTTAATCAGCTAAACCGGACCGCACGAGAATATGCCTCCGGCAACTTCGATACCAAAACCGGTATTACTTCCAAAGACGAAATCGGAGAACTGGCCGCAAATATGGAATATATGGCTTCCGAGCTGAATAAACTGGATGAATACCGAAAGGCCTTCATCGCTAATATTTCCCATGACTTCCGTTCTCCCCTCACTTCCATAAAAGGCTATATAGAAGCCATGCTGGACGGTACGATCCCGAAGGACAAGCAGGAGCATTACCTGAATATCGTGCTTTCCGAGACCCAGCGGCTGACAAAGCTGACTGCCAGTATGTTGGAATTAAACAAATCGGATTCCTATGGATTGAAGTTGAATTTTATTAACTTTGATATTATGGAAGTTATTGATTCCACCATTGATATTTTTGAAGGTGTTTGTGAAAAACGATATATCGTGATCCGAAAGAACTGCGTAGCTGCCGAAACAACGGTACGGGCAGATAAAACAAAAATACAGCAAGTCGTATACAACTTAGTCGACAATGCGATCAAATTCAGTCCGCACGGGGCAACGATCACCATTTCCGTTACCGATGTCAAGAACAAGGTCTTCGTGTCCGTCAAGGACACCGGACAGGGAATCGAAAAAGAAAAGCAGTCCAAAGTATGGGACCGCTTCTATAAAACCGATGCTTCCAGAGGGAAAGACAAGCAGGGCTCCGGACTGGGACTATCCATTATCCGGGAGATCATCAAGGCACATGATGAATCCATCACCCTTACCAGCACCCCCGGCATCGGAAGTGAATTCACATTTTCTTTAAAAAAGGCTCCAACCTACCATTCATGACGGTGTAGCTGCCCCTGCATCTGAAATTCCTGAAAGCCCTGCTGCCGCATGGCTTCATAAGCAACTATGGCTACCGAATTCGCCAGATTCAGAGAACGAATATCCGGCAGCATAGGAATCCGAATACAACGCTCCCGATTTTCTAACAGCAATTCCTCCGGTATCCCTGCGCTTTCTTTACCGAACATCAGATAACATCCGTCTTCATAAGCAGCTTCCGTATAAACCTGCTTTGATTTTGTCGTTGCCATATAAATCTCAGCGCCGGGATTCCGCTCCAGAAAATCCGTATAATCCATATAGGTTGTCACATCTACCTGATACCAGTAATCCATACCCGCCCGCCGGATTTCTTTATCTGACAGACGGAAGCCCAAAGGCTCGATCAGGTGAAGCTTTGCTCCGATCGCAAGACAGGTACGCCCGATATTTCCAACATTCCCGCCCTGTTCCGGTTCTAATAATACGATATTTATCATTTCCTATTCCTGCTTAATGCACAAATCCAGCTCAATAAAATCCGTATCGTTAATATAGATCGGAACACACATATTAGCAACCGCACCGGATACAGAGAAATTCCCCTGAAACAGACTGGGCGGCGTTATATCAATCCCGATACTTTTAACAGAAAAGGCTGTAGAGGCATTTCCCATAATCATATTTGCCAATTCACAGATCGCACTGGTAGAAATCTCATCCAGCTGTGTCACTTCCATAAACATCATCTTAGAAGCAACCTCTAACGCAATCTTTCGTTCAAATGCCAGTATTACCTGTCCCTGCATTTCTCCCGTTACTCCGATCATAATAACCACCGAATCATTTGAAAACGTGGTGTTCCGTATGTATGGTTTCCCCACTCTTGGCGTCAGATTACAGGCTTCACTAATGACCTTTGTAGCAGCCATCAGGAATGTATTTACATGTTCTGCATTTATTCTAGCCATTCGTTCCTCCCTACGATAAGTTATCAATAAAGTGTTTGATCCGTTTTAATGCTTCCTTTAATTCATCAATGGAATATGCATAGGATATTCGCAAAAAGCCTTCCCCGCAATCCCCAAATGCAGTCCCCGGCACCACGGCTACCTTTTCCTCCTGCAACAATCTCGTTGCAAATTCCTCGCTTGTCATGCCAAACTGCCGGATAGACGGAAATGCGTAAAACGCTCCAAAAGGTTCAAAGCATTTTAAATTCATCTCTTGAAAGGTTCGCATCAGGAATTTACGTCTCTGATCATAAGCCTGTACCATGACTTCAATATCCCGATCTCCGTTTTTTACTGCTTCTACCGCTGCATACTGACTATTGGTAGGGGCACACATAATGGCAAACTGATGAATCTTTAACATCTGCTCACAGATCAGTTCCGGTGCCAGTACGTAACCGATCCGCCAGCCGGTCATCGCATACGCTTTTGAAAATCCATTGATTACGACGGTCCTGTCCCGCATCTCCGGTAAAGAAGCAATGCTTACATGCTTTCCCTTATAAGAAAGCTCTGCATAAATCTCATCGGACAATACATATAAATCATGTCGTTTAATAATTTCTGCAATCTTTTCCAGATCCTCCCGTTCCATAATAGCGCCGGTAGGATTATTAGGAAACGGCAAGATTACCACCTTCGTCTTCTCTGTAATCGCTCCCTCTAGTTCTTCCGGCGTGAGACGGAATTCATTCTTTTCCTGTAAGGGCAGCGAAACCGGAACGCCGCCTGTCAGTTGGACGCAGGGCAGATAAGAAACATAACAAGGCTCCGGAATGATAACTTCATCTCCCGGATCCAGCATAGCCCGCAGCGCAATGTCAATTCCTTCACTTCCCCCTACGGTGATAATGCACTCCCTTGCCGGATGATAAGCCGCATGGAACCTGCGGATATAATATTTACAGATCTCCTCCCGCAGCTCCATAAGTCCGGAATTAGAGGTATAAAAGGTTTTCCCTTTTTCCAGCGTATAGATTCCTTCTTCCCGTACATGCCACGGAGTATCAAAATCTGGTTCTCCTACACCTAAGGATATGGCATCCGGCATCTCGCTTACAACGTCAAAAAACTTCCGGATACCGGAGGGCTTGATTTTTACGACAGTTTCTGATAGTGGATTTCTCATGGCATTATCGGCATCCTTTCTGCTTTTTCTTTATTGGTCATTTTAACCCCGTGTTCCTTATACTTCTTCAGTACAAAATGCGTAGCGGTTCCGACCACTGCTTCCATAGGCGCAAGCTTGCTGGAGACAAACATGGAAACCTCTTTCATCGTCCTTCCCCGGATGATCACCGCAAAATCATAACCGCCAGACATCAGATATATCGTATCCACCTCCGGATAGTTAGCAATCCTTTCTGCGATCTTATCAAAGCCTTCCCCCCGCTGGGGCGTTACCTTTAACTCGATCAGCGCAGTCACGAACTCATTTTCTGTTTTATCCCAGTCGATAATGGATGTATAGCCGCAGATGATCTGTTCCGCTTCCATCGCTTTTATCTCTTCTTCTACCGCCGCTTCTTCTTCACCGATCATAGCGGCAATATCCTTTACCGTCAGCTTGCAGTCCTCTTCCATTAAGCTTAGAATTTTTGTTCTCATGCTTTTCACCTTCAATTATTATATATTTTATAGATTTCATCCCCTTTGGGGGGTGTTAGATACCGAATATCCTCTCCCAGACGCACTACCCTGTCCCGGCCTGCTGTCGTATGCCCAATTCGGGCAGCAAAAATCCCCGCCCGCCGCAAATGTTCCAGCGTTTCTTCATTTTTCGTGATCAGTAAAGCGCTTCCACCGCTTAGCGCCATATACGGATTCAGGTCAAAGAATTCACAAACCTCAACTGTCTCCTGCTTTATGGGAATCGCCCGCAGATCCGCTTCTATTCCGCAGCCGCCGGCCTCGCCCAGCTCCCATAATGCGGCGAATATACCTCCGGTAGAACTGTCATGTACATAGGTAATGCTTTCTTTGCCAAGCGCCGCAAGAGCAGGCCGGAGGGAAAGAAACTTTTCCAGTTGTCTTGCTCCTTCTAAATAATCCGAAGCATATCTGGTCTCTAATTCCTCCTGCCGGTTTTCCGAAAGAATCACGGTAGCTTCTGTAGCGGCAAATCCCAGCATCAGGATCTCTTCACCGGATTCGATATGCTTTGGAGAACGATCCGGTAGTTTTTTCCTACTTCCATAAGCGGTCACAGTAATGACCGGACTTCTTAAAGCCTCCAAGAGTTCTGTATGACCGCCCAGATATTCTATCTCATTTTGAACACAACGCTCTGCCAGACGCCGGGTCATTTCCCGAATCCTTGCTTCCGTTCCCCTTGCCGGTAACATTGCATTTACCATGATGGCCTGCGCCTGTCCGCCGCTTAGCTCCACCTTATTTACTGCTTTATAAAACGCATACTTCTCCGCTTCCCGAATCGGAAGGCTGCTGGTAGCCATAGCGGTTACCAACTGACTGTTCTCCGCCAGCTTCATTATGCCATAATCGCAGCCGATGCCTGCTCCCTGTATCACTCGTTCTCCGGATGGAGGCAGCCATTTCAAAACGGAACGCTTACACTGTATTTCTGAAATCTTACCGCTTTTCATATATGTACACCTGTTATTGACTCGGAGTCGGAAGAATCGGCGTTTCCGTGGACGGACCTTCCGTAGACGGTGCTACAGAACCTGGCGGCCCTGACACCGGTGCTTCTGTAGACGCCGGCGTCTCCGGTGTCGCTGCAGCCTCCGCAGCAGGCTCCTCCGGTTTCCCGATCGTCACCCGTTCCGGTGATGCGCTATAATAACTGGTATTCACTAAAACGGTATCTACCAATTCCCCATTTTCATAAACATTTTTCCAGAGATTTGCTCGATAACCGGTATGCGCAGTCTGTGTTACTTCCCGATAATCTGCCGGCAGGGCTTCATCTACCGTCTCGATGGGATCCCCGGCGGGAATGACACTTAGGATCTCATTTTTATATTCTATCGTTCTTCCGGCGTCACGGTATTCCTTTCCAAAGATCGTAACGTGCATGGTGCCGCCTGAAGCATAAGAAAATATATAGATCGGATTATCCGTATTGTTTACGAAACGGAAATTCTTCGTTCCTTCGTTTAATGCCGCATCTGCGGATAGCTGTACATAACCGACTGCCATAGAGTGGGGATGGCGTTCACTGACCTCCAGCTCCGCCTGTAACACCGCATTATATAAGGTAGTGGAAACCTGACAGATTCCGCCGCCTATATCGGAAATCACCTCTCCGTTAAGATATGCGCCTGCATAGCTCCAGCCATTTTCCGTCGTAAAGGGAAGCAGATGCGCCATCGTATCGAATTCCTCTCCCGGATAGATGATAGAACCATTTATCTTACTGGCGGCATTCATGATATTATTATTTCTGGATACATCTCCGGAAGAATAAGAGGTATCGAATTCACCCAGCACATCCTGTACCGCCTCCAACTCCTCAGCGGTATGCTCCGGCTTCAGTTCATTCGTTGCAACCTCAATCGTAAGCTTGTTTTTACCGGACCAATCCCTGACCGCATTCATCAGCTTATCAATAGTCTCCTCTGCATTCAGTTCCTTGCCGCTTTTTCCTTCCACTACGGATAATGTGCCATCTGCATATTCCAACGAAGCATTTTGAGCGGGAATGATATAATCCGCCAGTGATTCATTCAAATACTGTATCAGATATTCCTCATTCATAGAAAGATTTACCGGTATTTCTTTCTTCTCATTAGCGACCTCCATGATCTCTTTATAGCGCTTTAAGAGATTTCCCCTTCGGCCATAACTATACGCCTCTTTAATTGCGGCTGACAGATCCGCTTCCAATTCCAGATCCGCCATAGCTACCGTGCAGCTTTCGTCCTCTAACTGAAATACCAATTCTATCTTCTGCAAATCCGTAAGGTAGGCTTCATATTCCGCCTCTGCTTCTTCACAGGTCATCCCACCGACATCAATACCGTCTATAAAAATACCGTCACAAATCTGCCCGTCCTCTGCGTGCATCTCATCAGCGGCTGTTTTTTCCTCCTGTATAAACGCTATGGACATTACCAGCGCCAGCGCACCGATAATCCCAAATAGCCCTTTTTTTCTCTTTTTTCCTTTCATGCGTCTGTCCTCCACATTTCGCTTACCTGTCATGCCGGAACCTACAACCAACATTGTAACATATCTTTATGGCATTTCAAGAATGGTTCTGAAAAAACTTTGGTTTTTTACCACTGTATGCTATAATTAAGGAAATACATGATGCGTGCATATGTTACCAAGCAAAAACCGGCGACATATTATACTATTTACAGATAAAGCATTTTTTACAACATACTTGGAACAATAATACCCAATACCATTGCAAGAACAATGAGAACTACAATAATAATCGATAGTATCCTTTTTGTTTTTTTGTTATTAAAATTTATCAACCCTGACACCTCTTTCCAGAAAGGAATATACTTATGAAAGTCCTTTTTATTCTTCTATCGGTTTTATTCTGTCTGTGGGTCATGCAAACCATCAGACGCAATAAACGCTTAGGTGAAGCCTCCAGTGAACAGTTCTGGCAGCGGGAAGCCCAAGCGGATTCCACAAGAAAACAGGATATTACCCAGCTTAATTATATCCATCTTCCTCTTGAACGCCTTCCCTTTGGGGTCGACACCACAAAGGAGGTTCGGGAAATAGAAGACACCTTGTATCAACTGGCAGACAAAAAAATCCTGAATCTGAACTCTTATTCCAACACGGACTTAAAACTCATGTATGGCGTAGCGAATCTTGCATTCCTCTCGGAATGTGACGACCGCTTTACGATTTTAAGCCGAACCCTGTACCAATGGGCCTGCCTGCTTTCCGAGCATGGCAATACCGAAGCCGCCATACAGGCTGCCAAATACTGCATTGAAACCGGCTCCGATATATCCGGCTGTTACTATATGTTATCCGACTACTATCAGGCCACCGGAAATGAGGCCGCCATGGAAGGACTGCGGGAATCCGCATCTGCCCTGACCGGTCTCAACGCCAATGCCATCAATGAATATCTTAACAAATCCCCCATATGATGGCAAGGATTTTCCTGTCAACTTATTGTTTTTCTTTTCCGGAATGCAGCTTCCCTTGATATGCTTTGCAGACCTCCTGTAACGGGCATTGTCCGCATTTGGGATTCCTTGCAGTACAGATCGTCCGGCCATGGGTAATGATCTGAATGTTATAAAGAATCCACTGCTCCTTTGGCAGAACCTTCATCAGTTCCTGTTCTACAACCACCGGATCATCGCTCTTTGATAAGCCCAGTTTCTTGGAAATCCGTTTTACATGCGTATCCACTACGATACTAGGCTCATGAAAAATATTGCCCCGGATCACATTTGCAGTCTTTCTTCCCACTCCGGCTAATCCGGTCAGCGCTTCAATAGTGCTTGGCACTTCTCCCCCATAGTCCTCTATCAGTTTTCTTGCGCAGGCTTTGATGTTTTTTGCCTTATTCTTATAAAAACCGGTCGAATATATATCCTGTTCCAGTTCTCGAACATCACAATCCGCAAACGCCTCCAGATTCGGATATTTCACAAACAGCTCCTTCGTAACCATGTTCACTCTGGCATCGGTACATTGCGCACTCAGCATGGTGGCAATCAACAGCTGCCATGCATTTTCATGATTCAGGTAACATTTGTATTCCGTGGAATAGGTTTCATTTAAGATTTCGACGATCCGTTTCACACGTTCCTTTTGTGTCATGATTTCCTCACTTTTCTCTGTTGTATTTCCCTGTTAAGCATATATCGGCTCTTTATTCTTTTGCCAGCAGTGTTTGAAACTCCTCTTCCGGTATAAATTCCGTTCTTGCCGCATGATCAAAGGGACTGATTTTCTCGTAATCATATAACATATATCCCTGCCGCTCCTGTCCCTTCCACGGCTCTAAATGTACGTTCCGCCCGGAATAACCGGCTTTACGAAAGTATACTGCAAACTGCTTTCCATACTCTTTTCCCCACTCCTTCGCCCATGAGGGACGTTTCTTCAGATTCTCCCGTAAATACAGGTCATGGAGTAAGAAACATTCCAGCTTTTCCATACAAAAATCCGCCCTCTGCATCGTATCCCGGCAGAACCTCCGCAAGATGTCATACCGGTCCAGTCGCTTCCAGCTTCTTCCCCAATATCCGTTTTCCCCGTAAAATTCTCCCAAGGCCAGAAAAAAATCAAAGGGAGAATCCCACTTCTGCATCAGATAGGCAAGCGAAAATCGAAACTGTCCGCTGTTATGGTATACTTCCAGCATTTCTTCCACCTGTTTCAGCTTTAAAAGCTCACCGTAAGATAACCATCTTGTAGACAATACCTCATAGGGCGGCGTATCCGCATAACGCAGGTCATATTCATCTGCCCGTTCCTCCATCGGAGAACCCTTTAATACCTTTAAGAATCCAAGTTGAAGCTGCTCGACTTCCATAGCATAAGCGGTATCAAAGGATTGCCGGAACCGGGTAAACCCTTCATAGGGCAGGCCGGCGATCAGATCCAGATGCTGATGAATATTTCCATAGGCATGTATCTGTCTGATATTTTTCCCCAGCCGGTCCAGATCCGTATGGCGCTCTATCGCCTGCAATGTCTGGGGATTCGTGCTTTGCAGGCCGATTTCTAACTGTATCAAACCCTTTCGCATTCCCTTTAATACTTTAAGCTGTTCCGCAGTCAGCAGATCAGCCGCTATCTCAAAATGAAAATTCGTGATACCGTTATCCTGCTTCGCAATATATTCCCAGATCGTCTTTGCACGCTCCGGATCACAATTAAACGTCCGGTCGATAAACTTAACCTGGGGCACCCCATGCTCCAAAAAGAACTGTAATTCCTTCTTTACCAGCTCGATCTTGCGGAAGCGTACCTGTTTATCAATAGACGACAGACAATAACTGCACCGAAAAGGACAGCCCCGACTGCTTTCATAATATACGATACGATGCTCGAAGGGCCGCATATCCCGATACAGAAAGGGAAGCCGGTCTAAGCTTACCAATGTTTCCGCCGGCTGCAGACAAATCTTATCCCTGCGCCGATACACGATTCCGGAAATCGCTTCTCTGTCCTTCCCTTTTACCAACTCGGAAAATGCCAGTTCCCCTTCCCCAAGAATAATCAGATCCACATAAGGGTGTTGTTCCATAAATTCTATTCCATGATAGGATACTTCAGGCCCGCCCAGCCAAATCTCTACCCGTGGCATCACTGCTTTCAGATTCTTAGCAAGCCTGCATACATACTCCAGATTCCAGATATAACAGGAAAAGGCTATGACATCTGCACCGGTTTCATACAATGCACCCATAATCTCATGGATTGGTTGATTGATGGTATACTCTGCTATTCGAAGCTCCGGCAGCGCTTCCGCTCCTTCCTGTTCTGCAAATGCTTTCAGGGCATACACTGCCAGATTGGAATGTATATATTTGGCATTGATGGCGGCTAACACGATCATACCTGTTCTACCTTTCCCATCAGATAATTTATAAACTGCTGTGCTGTCCGTCCGGAAATCCCTCCGTGGCTTAATTCCCATTTATTTGCCTCGGCACATAATTCCTCCGGTGACATCTTGATGTCCGGATACCGCTTTGCCAGCTCCTGAACAATCTCAAAATATTCCTTCTGACTTGGTCTGGAATAGCTGATCGTCACGCCAAATCGGTTCACCAATGAAAGCTTCTCCTGCATGGTATCGGAACGATGCAGTTCTCCCCCGTTTCCATGTTCAAGATCGTCCCGGTCACTCCAAGTCTCTTTAATCAGATGCCTCCGATTCGAAGTTGCATAAATCAGCACATTATCCGGCTTTGTCTCCACTCCGCCTTCGATCACCGCCTTTAAGAACTTATACTCCACCTCAAACTCCTCGAAGGACAGATCGTCCATAAAGATGATAAACCGATAGTTTCGATTTTTGATATGGGCAATGATATTAGACAGATCCTGAAACTGATGCTTATAGATCTCGATCATGCGAAGCCCCTGTTCATAGTATTCGTTTAAGATTGCCTTTATACTGGTGGATTTACCGGTTCCACTGTCTCCGAAGAGCAGGACGTTATTTGCCTTTCTTCCTTGAACAAAGGCTTCTGTATTTTCCCGCAGCTTCTTTTTTTGCAGCTCATAGCCTACCAGATCGGACAGCATGACCGTATCCGTATTATTGATAGGGCAAAACTCAACGCCACGGTCCAGATGGCGGATCCGGAATGCCTTGTTCAATCCGAACATTCCGACTCCGTATGCCCGATAAAATTCCGTCACGATATCAAAAATATCCGTTTCATCTTTCGCCGCTTCTATTTTTTCACTGATTGCCTGTACCTTCTCGCTGACATTCTTGTTATACATCCGTTCTTTTTTCACGATCGCCTGATAATTCGAGATCGTCGTAAAACAATCAATATCCAGCGCTTTTTCGATTTCCGAAAAATCATAATCAAACAGGGCCTTAAAGATCCGGAAGTCATTCTTTGCAAACTGATTGACCGTTCCCTCATTCGCCCCCACCTTTTCACAGGTGATACTAAAGGAATTCTCGTTAGTGATCAGCAAAAATGCAAGATAATTATGCCAAAGATTCTTATCAAAGCCATAGCTGGTCGCCAGATCCAGCAATCGTTTCATTTCACCGTAAATGCGGGTAGTCAATTCCGCCTTATCCGCCTTTTTTTCATCATAATCCCGAAAAATTGCCGCCAATCGCAGTAAAATACTGTCCTCGCCTAAGTCCCGATATAAGACTAACTTTGATATGTCCCGATACATTGCATTCCTTCCTTTCCTGTCAAGGATTCCTCAATTCATGTCTGTTATACTCCATTCCCCTTGAAAATTCAATCCTTACTTTCTTTCGTTTCCTAAGGTGGACGAAACAAGAATTGGGGCTGTTTTTGCAACAGCCCCAATTTGTCTTTCTCCCATTACAAACGTTTTCATTTACAATTCTTCAGCCATGCCGCTTTCACTTACACTGGTTGCCAGTTCAGCTACCATACCCGACATTTCCTGAACGGATACTGCGAAGGTCTGTACCTGCTCCAGTATCACATTGCTGACTGCCATACCCTCCTGGGAAGAGCTGGAAACTTCCTCCGCACTGGCCGACAACTGGCTGATGCTGTCGATGATATGGGTATTCGCACTGATCACCGTATCCACATTATCGGAAATGCTTCCGGTATAATCCTTTAATTCATCAATACTCTTACAGGTCTCCATAAAGGTCTCGTTTACCTTTTCTACCATCTGTGTCTGTATCCGAACGCTGTCAACCGTTGCTTTTAATTTACCCATTGATTCTTTGGTAACATTCGTCAGATCATTGATGATGGAAGTAATCTGCTCGGTAGAAGCCTTCGTCTGCTCCGCCAGATTCCGAATCTCATCTGCAACTACCGCAAAGCCTTTTCCTGCCTCGCCAGCTCTAGCCGCTTCGATCGAAGCATTCAACGCCAACAGGTTCGTCTGGCTGGAAATATCTAAGATCGCTTTTGTGATACTGTTTACTTCATCTACACTTTCCGCCAGCTTTTCAATCACTTCCGAAGTCTCGTTCGTCTGCTCATTCACCATCGTGGTCTGCTCCTGAAGTCCTTCGACCGCCTCAATTCCTTCACTGAGCACATCATATGCCTGATCGGTCGTATCAATAATATCATTGGCATTCTGCGCTGTAACGTCAATACATTCCTTAATGTCATTCGTCATGCCCAGCTGTTCCTGAATCGCTTCAGCAGTAGCCTCGGTACTTTCTGCGATATTCGTGATCGCCATATTATTCCCTTCTATCTGCTGTACGATCTCCTCTAGCTGACGATTGATCTCCTGAAACCGCCTGCTGATCGTACCGGCTGTCCCTTCCACTGTTGTCGCTACCTCCATCTGAAGGGCCGCACGAGCCGCTACCTGCTCCTTGCTTTCCATAATATAACGGAGCAGCAGCCTAGTAACCGCATATGCGCCGATACACATAGCGATCAATGCGATAAATTCCAAAATATTACTATTGACATTCGCTGCTGTTATCTGTCCGGTCACACTCAGGCTAATGAGCTTTATGATATGTAACACAAGGGAATAAATGATGGAAAGGGCAACAGCAAGCGGATCCAGATAAAGCATCAGTACCACTAAAACAGGGAACAACAGCACAATCGGATTTACAGCGGAAAGAAACACCGTAAAGCTATAGGCGAACATCCACGACAGGGAATAGATCACCATAGCCGCCTTTCTCTCCCTTACCAGAAAAAACGCAAGGGTATTCACCCCGCCCGCTGCTAAAACCACAAACAGTAAAATCAAATCCTTTGCATGAAACCCGTTTATCATACTCAATATAGCTATAATCGCTATTATCACATAGATGGCAATCAGCATATTATATGCATACAGATTGATCCTGCGATACTGATCCGGACTCATCTCCGCCTTAAGTTTGTTATTCATACCAACCTCATCCTCCTTGTGTAACAATACCGTTCAGCCTGTCATTTTCTCACTTCGTCCTGATGTCTGACCGTTCTATACGGCTGTCAGGAACATGCCGCCGGAAACGCCTCAGACGTTACTAGCCTTATTGTATCACAAATATACCTCTTTCACAACAAAAATAAGTAATCCTATTTATACGCTATGCCTGCATGGGCCGCACGATTTTCCGGTCTACGATCAGGAGGAATACACTCGAAATACAAACCGCCACTACCTCTGCTATCGGGAATGCCCACCATACCAGTCCCACATTGCCGCTAAGCGAAAAGGCATAGGCTACCGGAAGCAAAATAAACAACTGCCGCACAATAGATACCATCATACTTAAAAACCCTCTGCCAAATGCCTGAAAGATGGAAGAAGCCGCAATGCAAAAGCCGGCAAAAACAAAGCTGTAGCTGATGGTACGGATTGCCGGAATCCCAAGCTTCAGCATATCTGCACTTGGCTCAAATATCATCAACAGCGGTTCCGTAAAGACCTGTAATACGATCAAACCCACCAGCATAATACCAACCGCATAGAAAATACCGTACCGTATCGCCTTTTGCAACCGTTTCTTTTTCCTTGCTCCATAGTTATATGAAATGATCGGAATGATACCGTTATTCAAACCAAACACCGGCATAAACACGAAGCTTTGCAGCTTAAAATATGCCCCGAATACTGCGGCAGCCGTAGAAGTAAATTTCATCAGGATATTATTCATGCAAAAACTCATAACAGAGCCTACAGAAGCCATGATAACAGAGGGAACCCCTACGCTATAGATTTTCTTGACGATTTCTGCCTTTGGGCGGAAAACACTCTTGATGCTTAGCGTTAATTCTTTATTGACCTTCAGATTCAAGATCAGCGCCAGAATCGCTGCACAAAACTGTCCGATTACGGTTGCCAAAGCCGCTCCACGCACTCCCAACGCCGGAAATCCAAAATATCCGAATATCATGATCGGATCTAAAATGATGTTAATGATCGCTCCAGTCATCTGGGTAATCATGGAAAATAACGTCTTACCCGTACATTGCAGCAGACGTTCAAAAATAAATTGTGCAAACATGCCAAAACACAATCCCCCGCACACGCTTAAGTATTCTACGCCATAACCGGTAATCACTTCGTCCGCCTTCTGAAGAATAAAGACCCATTTGGAACAGGTAAGGCAAAGGATACTGAAAAAAACAGCACTGAGCATGACCAGAAAAATACCGCAATTTGCTCCCTTATTTGCCTCCTGAAACCGCTTCTCACCTAAGTATCTGGAAACCAATGCATTTACGCCCACGCCGGTACCGCTTCCAACTGCGATCATAAAATTCTGCATGGGAAACACCAGCGACAAGGCGGTAAACGCATCCTCGTTGATCCGAGACACAAACATACTGTCTACTACATTATATAACGCCTGAATCAGCATAGATGCCATCATTGGCAGCGACATGGTGATAATCAGTCTGTTTACAGGCATGATCCCCATTTTATTTTCTTTTAACGTCGGATTCGTTTCCGGCATTTCCCTCTGTTCCTCCTGTTCCATTACAATCCTCCTTATCACCGGTATCTTTTAAGATATAGCGGCAAATAAAAAAGCAGTATCCTACTGCCTCAGACTGTCGACAAAGTGGTTCTGGGATGTGCATCCCAGAACCATTTTTCTGTTATTGATTGAATTGTGAGCA
>CANPZL010000030.1 GCA_947589055.1 uncultured Lachnospiraceae bacterium
GCGAAGGGTTCCGGTAAAAGCGGACTGCTGTCCATCAGCCGCTGTGGACAACGGGTATTAGAACGAAGTGCCTGCCAGCTCACAAAGGATTCCCTGATTCTTCGCTTTCATGCAGGTTTTCCGGCTTCCGGCCGGACGATACGGGCAGGGGAGCTGGAAAAGATCTTATTCGATTTTCTTCCAGTCTGTATCGAACGAAGCTGCATATATTCCCGCCTAGATAAAAAGGCTGTGGAGGAGGCTGTCTTTCTTGCAGAGGATCAGGAAGAAATCCGACGTCTTCTAAAACAGGAAGGACTGGTTGCATTCGTAGCAAACGATTCCCTTCTGCCCCGTAAAAGCGGCGTATCCCAGCTTCCCTTAACGGAGGGGATCCCGTTTACTGCACCGGCTTCTCTGGAAAAAACTCTGAACCTTCCCCATAAAGGAGCGATTACAGGAATGGGGATTCCAAAGGGCGTCACCCTGATCGTCGGCGGTGGTTATCATGGAAAATCAACGCTGCTGGGTGCTATACAAGAGGGCGTCTATAACCATATCGCCGGAGACGGACGGGAGTATGTCATTACCGACGCTTCTGCGGTCAAGCTGCGGGCAGAGGACGGACGTTCCATTCGCCAAGTGGACATTTCCATGTTTATCAATGACCTGCCAAACCATAAGGATACCAAATCCTTTTCTACGGAAGACGCCAGCGGCAGTACCTCCCAGGCCGCCGGTGTTGTGGAGGCCATAGAAGCCGGCGCAGGCCTTTTTCTGATGGACGAAGATACCTCCGCTACGAATTTTATGGTTCGGGACGCTCTTATGCAGCAGGTGATCCAGCGAAAGAAAGAACCGATCACCCCGTTTATCGAACGGGTACGTCAGCTTTACGAGACTGGGGATATTTCCACGATCTTAGTAGCCGGAAGCTCCGGTGCCTTTTTCTACATTGCAGATCATATCCTGCAAATGGACTGCTATCATACCACGGATATTACCAAGCAGGTAAAGGAACTATGTGCCGCCCAGCCCCGCATGAATTCTGACGTACCGCCCTTTTCCATGCCGGAGCATCACAGACTGCTGCCTGTCTTTCACCCGACAGGCCGATACGACCATATGAAGCTCCGTACCAACGGTCTGGACAGCATTTCACTTGATAAAGAAACCGTGGACACCCGCTATCTGGAACAGCTTATCGATCCGGAACAAACTACCGCCCTGGCCTATCTGATGCGGTATTGTCTGGAAGAAATGCCAGATAGAGACTGTACCATATCGGAAGCGGTCTCCCATGCTTACCGGATATTCGAGCAGGAAGGGTGGAAACGCTTCTGTCACCCCTATATTCCCTGCGGTCTTGCAAAGCCAAGAATCCAGGAATTATTTCAATGCATCAACCGTTTTCGAGGATAAAAAACAGGGACTGCCGCTTTTCGTCTGTTCATGCGACAGTCCCTGTTCTTATCCCATCAGAAAAATATGTCTTGCTTCTAAATCGTTTACATTTCTTCCCGGAAAGCTCCTTTTACACGTTTCCCGATGGTATGATAATACAGTAAAATGCATAAGACCGCAAAGCCCATAAACAGCTTTGCAGATGCTCCACGTTCCCTCGCCCAATGTGTCAATGCATCAAGCAAGGCATTCTTTTCCTGCTCCGTCATTCTGCGTTCTTTATCTGTTATCAGTAAAACCACATATGCCATAGCAGAAATCATAGCAATGGTGATATATAACAGAATGGGAGAGGTGTCCGCTGTTTTCGGACTGGCACCGGAGCCGGTCGTCTTTCCGTTTGTTCCGCTTCCGTTGTTTTGATTTCCCGTATTTGCGTTGCCGTCAGGCGTATTGGTACTGTTATTGCTGTTGTTCTGCCCGTTTGCTCCGCTATTACCCGTATCTGTGGAACCGCCGGTATTATTATTCTGCGTATTCCCGTTATTGTTTGTTCCGTTTTTGTCCTCATTGTCGTTGTCGTTACCCTTATCATTGCCATTATCGTTTCCGGAATCCCCGTTATCGTTATTTCCGCTTCCGATCACGGAACCGTTATAAGCTATCGCATAAGTAGAGAACATACTGGTATTTAAAGTGATGGTTCTTTCATCCTTATCCGCATCTAACACATAATTGGGGTTGCCCTCATGGACCCAGACAACTGCAAAGGAACGTCCTGCATTCATTAAAACATTCGGCACTTCAATGACGATCGTAACCGGTGCGATGGTATCCGTAATCGGAATCGGGGCATCTCCTCCGATCACCTTAAACAGATCAATATCTATATACTGTGCCACATGATACCCGCTTAAGCTCTTATTGCCTGCGATATGGCCTTCGATCGCCGCCTTATCCTCTGCCGGAATATCCGCCGCTTCATCGGAAATCTCCAGTACGAACTGTACTTCCTCTCCATTTGCTACCCGTTCTTTTTCCTCCGGCGTCAGCAGGTTATCTACCATATCTACCCTGCGGGTGATCAGGCTCATGGTCGGTACGGAGGAAGAGGATACATAGGTAGCCGGCGGAATAATATTATCCTCCTCGATCTTAGGAATCTCCTCCTCTTTTGTTTCCCCGCAGACCCTGCAGGTATATGTTTTCGTGCCGACGGACTGTGTAGTCGGAACTTCCGTTATCACACCATCGTCCCATTCATGCTCCGTATGCTCCGGATCATAGGGAACTTCTTCGGTTCGGATCACATATCCGCATATCTCGCAGGAATAGGTCATTTCCCCGGCCGCTTCCTCCGTTGGTTCCTTTGTCAGCACGCCTGCATTCTCGGTATGCTCGGCAAAATACTCATCCTTTATCTCTTCCGGTAACGTCTCGGAGCTATCCCATTTATCCTTATCCGGACAATCCTCCGCAGTACAATACTGCCAATGTCCGGATTCGTCATACTTATATGCATCATCGCCCGACATGGTATGCTCATGTACCGCCGGTTCTGAATCTGCTTTCCATGAAGCATACACCGCAGTCGTACCGCTGGATACCGGACTATTAAAATCAAACGGAACCTCTCCTCCCTGTTCGGTCACCCACTGCTGGAAGGTAGAACCCTCCTTAAAAGGCACTTCCGGCTGGGTCAGCTTATCCGTATCCCATAGCACTGCCTGTGGGGGAATGGACAGATCGCTTCCGTCATCATCGAAAAACCTTACCGTATGGTATTCAAAAGTTCTATCAACCGCTTCAGAAGAAGCAATATTTTCTTCCCGGAGCGTATCCCCAATATAGAGATTATACGTCGTATCCTTTTCAAGCTCTCCGGTATAAGTTCCAGTTTCCCCTTCCGTAAGCGATACCGTGGCCTCTTCACTTCCCACCTTCTTCAAAACGACCGTCTGAGACGCCCATGCCTCGCCATCTTTCGTCAGAGTGATGCTGCAGTCTACATATCCTTCCGCAGCCGCTCTGGAATGCAGTGGTATCACACAGAGAACCAGACACAGCGTCGATATCCAGACTAAGACATTCTGTGCGATCACCTTTGCCACACGCTTCTTTTTTCTCGTTTCCACTATAGAAACGCCTCCTTCCTATTCCATTGATTTCTTCTCTTTTTCAAACCATCGCCCCATGCATTCCATCAGCTGTTCAATATTCAATGGTTTTGTAATATGTTCGTTCATACCCGCTTCACGACTGGCAATCATATCCTCCGTAAATGCATTTGCAGTCATGGCTATGATCGGCACCGCTGCCGCATCCGGACGGGAAAGCCGCCTGATAGCCCGTGTCGCCTCGTAGCCATTCATCACCGGCATCTGTATATCCATAAGGATCAGATCATAGTAACCTATCTCCTTTTCCTGAAAACGTTCCAAAGCCTGCTTACCGTCACCGGCACTTTCTACCTCTATCCCGGCGGCACCGATAATCTCCTCCGCTATCTCCCGATTCAGGTCATTATCCTCGACTAACAAAATCCTTCTTCCTTCAAAATCCTGATAGTCCGAAGAAGCTTCGGCAAGGCTTTTTTCTCCCTGTTCATCACCTATAATCTTCCGGAACAGATATACCAGCCGGGACTTAAACAATGGCTTTGAAATGAAT
The DNA here is from genome assembly GCA_947589055.1 of uncultured Lachnospiraceae bacterium. Taxonomy (GTDB): domain Bacteria; phylum Bacillota; class Clostridia; order Lachnospirales; family Lachnospiraceae; genus CAG-632. Next base: position 4,054 of record CANPZL010000030.1, read on the forward strand.
TCATTCACACCTGCCTGCCTTGCTTCCGTTTCTATGTTGCTCCAATCATAGGCAGTCAGTATGATAATGGGAATATCCGAGCAGACCTCCTGCCGGATTGCTCTCGCAGTCTGGATCCCGTCCATATCCGGCATCTTCCAGTCCAAAATAACTGCGAAGAAATTCTCGCCTGTCTGAACCGCCTGTCGTATCCGTTCTATCGCTTCTCTGCCGCTCTGCACCCATTCGCTCTTTAAGCCGATGTCGTCTAAGATGGTACAAGCCGCTTCACAGGCAAAGGCATCATCATCGACCACTAAGACCGGAAGCTCGATCAACTGATTGATATTCATTGCCTTCATATTCTGCTGCTTCAAAAATACGGAAACCGTAAATTTTGATCCCTGTCCTTCCTTACTTTCGACAGTGATATTTCCATTCATCATACGTATGATGTTAGCGGCTATCGTCATACCCAGACCGGTTCCTTCTATCTTGCTGACACGGGAATCCTCCGCTCTGGCAAAAGGTTCAAATATCTGTGCTTGAAATTTTTCCGACATACCGATTCCGTTATCCTGAAATACGAATTCAAAATAACTGTATCCGAATATCTTAGAAGGCTTCTCCGTAATCTCCAGCTCCAGCTTACCGCCGGGAGGCGTATATTTTATAGCATTCCCTAATATGTTCATGAACACCTGCTGGAGCCGCAGTACGTCTCCGATCAGATCCTCATGCTCCACATGAACGATATGGAATTCCAGCTCATGCTGTTTTTGCTGCACCGCCGGACGAGTCATTACCTGTAGATTCTGGATCAGATCCGACAGGTTAAACATATCCTCCGCCAGATCGATCTTACCGGATTCGATCTTACTCATATCCAGTACCTCGTTGATCAATGCCAGAAGATGCTTGCTGGAAATCGTAATCTTATTTAAGCAGTCTAAAATCCGCTCCCGATCATCCAAATGCGTACCGGCAATAGCGGTCATGCCTATGATAGCATTCATGGGAGTCCGAATATCGTGGCTCATTTTAGAAAGGAAATCACTCTTTGCGGCATTTGCCTGAGTAGCGATTTCATAAGCGTCCTTTAACGCCTGATGCTCCTGCTCTTCCTTCTTTTTAACTTCCGTAATATCCTGTGCAACGTATACCACCTGTCTTGGCACACCGTTTTCCATGTTTGCCAAGATAATGGATACTCGAACCCAGCCTTCGCTGGTAAAGGAACCGTCCTCCTTCGTATGAATGCTTCGATATTCCATGGAGACAAAGGAATGCTCCTCATTCAAGGTATGCTTCAGGTTCGGAAAATCAACCAGCTCCAGATATTCCTTTCTATCCTCCGGATGAACAAAATATCTGGCAAAGACCTCAAAGGCGTTCATACCGTTAATGGCATCTCCTAATACTTCCTTAATCTCCTGACGCTGTGAAATCACGAGATGGGTATAGGCATCCATATCAATATAGTAAATCGAGAAATACAACTGGCTTAAGCAGTTAATGATATATTCCCTGGTCATTTTCTCTTGATGTTCTTCCGCTACCTGCAGTTTTTCACGGGTAATATCCCGTCCCAAGATATTTACCATTACCATCTCATCCTGCCGGCTGAAGAAGATATGCTCTTCCACCCACATCGCAGTCGGGCTACCGATTCGATATTGACAGATCACCTCGGCAAAATCCTCTACCGTTTCCGCCTTTTTTCTCAGGCTTTCCAAAGAAAGGTTGGTACGGAATATCTCTGCATCTTCCTCGAATACGGACTCCTTTAACGACTTTTCTATATACTGCTCATAACTGCCGGAATACACCCGGCTCTTTTCTTCACTTTGATTTAGATAGATACGTTCGCAGACGCCTGTATCCAGATATACCGTATTCATGACACTATATCCGGAACGGATAATCGCCGCCATCTGCTTATCGTTCCGGCTCTGCTGTATCTCCTGACGAATCCGTTCATCCACGTCCTGCAAGGCAAGCAGTCCATACGGTTCCTTGCCCCGCTCATAAAGCGTGACCGTAATGGATACATAATGATATTCTCCGTCAAGCTGCCGCCGGCAGAGAATATCTACCTTCTTCTCTCCCTTTTCCCACTCTGCCCGTAAATTAGCAGTCATCAGAATCTTTTTCAGCTTTTCTCTGTCACTCGGATGGAAATACCGATCCAGCATTTTTACCAGAATACTGTCCCAGCTTTGAATCCCGCTTTTCGTCATCTCTTCCATATCCGGTGACATTCGTACCGGACTCAGCATAGCGGTTTTTAAATCAATGATATATACCCCGATGTTCATCTCACCCAGCGACTGGATTATTTCCTGATTTTGCAGGCTCACTTCTTCCAGTTCCAGACCTTCCCGGTACATATCATGAACGTCCTTGACATACAGCATAACACTCTGGTGGTTATCGGAATAATCCATATCCGGCACAATTTCTATCATATGCCAGCGATAGTCATTCCCTGTCTTTTTCCGATAAATGCAGTACAGCTCTTTCTTTTCCTGCTTTAATTCCTCTGAAATCCGCTGCACCTGTAAAAACTTCTGGAAGCGTTCCCTATCTCTCTCATATACAATTCCGTTTTTTATGAATCGTGTCACCCACTCGTCCAGATTGGAATACTGGACATTTCTCCGGATCTCTTCCTGATTGGATTTGATAATCTCAAAACGGTTGGCAGTAAGATTTACCCGTATGATCCGATTATAAGTATGATTGGCAACCTCACGATGGGGAGAGATCGTGATCAAAATTGCCGGAATACTGTCCTGCCACAGAATCCTTGCAGCGGCAATATCTACCACCTCGCCAAAGGAATCATTATAGCTTGTGGAATGGGCCTCCTGCTTTCCCTCAATATAACGCAGCGGGCAATCACTACAGGAATTATGCCAGACCTCGTCACAAATCATGCCGACCTCAATGTGATCCGCCACTTCCTTCAATCGTTTATTAAAATATAATATCTGATGATTCTCCTCCCGGATCACATAAACGCCTATCGTAGTGAGGGAGTCTAATATCATACGGTAATCCTTGCTTTCCATATTCTTTCTCCTAATCATTCATTGCCTATTTTATTTTAACATAAAGAAATGACAAAATCCACCTATCCGTTATATTTATTTTGCTTTTCCCGGTCATTTTCTAACCGGTATAACGCCATCGCACTTCCGTCCTTACAGCATAAAATAAGTGCAGATGCCAGAGCGCACATTCTCTAACAACTACACCTTTTAATCCTGAAAAACATTCGTATATCTGAAGGTCTCTATCGGCTGCAAGGCTCTGCTGCCAGGACAACATATCCGGATCTATTGCTCCCTTGCCGCCTCCTTGCTTTTTGACTTGCTATGCACATTACTGATAACAATAGCCTCCTGATTGTAAATATGCCTCCGCATAACCTCCTGTCCCATCTGACTGTCGCCTAAAAGTATGGCGTTCGTAATGGCATCATGCTCTGTTACCAATACATCATGATAACTGAAATCCTTAACATATTCTACCCGATAACGGTATACCTGTTCCCACAGGTTATGGGTAAGTGTAATCAGCCGGGGATTCTGGGTCGCAGAAAAAATAGCGTCATGGAATGCAATATCCGTATCTACAATGGACGGAACATGCTTGGTACTGATCGCTTCCCGAAAGGCAATACATGCCGCCTTTAGCCGCTCCCTGCCCTCTGGTGTTATCCGTTGGCAGGCAAGCACGACTGCAAGCTCCTCCAAAGCACAGCGGACCTCTAAGGCGTCCCTTAAATCCTTTTCCGTGATCCGGGCAACCTCGGCTCCCCGCCGGGGAATCATAACCACCAATCCTTCCAGCTCCAGCATACGAATCGCTTCTCTTACCGGCGTCCGGCTCACCCCTAGCTGCTTTGCCAGCGGAATCTCCATTAACCGTTCCCCCGGTGCCAGTTCTCCGGTGATGATCGCCTGCCGAAGGGTTTGAAATACTACATCACGCAACGGAAGATATTCATTTACGTCAAATTTTAATTCCATAAATCCTCCTGCCCAATATACTTTTCCTGTTATCCCTTTTCTGTCTCCATATTCCCTCCGGCCGCAACCGGTTGTACTATATAAACCTGTTCCGTATATCCGGATCTTAAAACCGCTTCCTTTGCCTGCTCTGCAACCGTTCTGTCAGTAAAGACGCCAAAGACCGTAGGGCCGCTGCCGCTCATTAAGGCCGCCGCTGCCCCCAGTTTAACCATCTGCTCTTTCATTTCCGCTATAATGGGATAAGCCGGTATGGTAACTGTTTCCAGAACATTTCCCAACCGATCAATAATCCCTTGCAGGCTTTTATCCCGGATTGCAGTTATCATTCCCTCAATATCCGGATGGTATTCCAGTTCGGCGGCCTTCAGATTCCCGTATACAAAGGCAGTCGAAACATCGATAGGAGGCTTGGCTATCAAAAGATAGCAGTCCGGCATCACCGGCAGTGAAGTCAGCTTTTCTCCGATTCCCTCAGCCAATGCCGTACCGCCCATAATACAAAACGGTATATCCGCTCCCAGTCTGACTGCCCGTTTACATAACTCATCTTCTGACAGTCCCAGAGAAAATAACGTATTCATACCCTTCAATGCTGCCGCCGCATCTGCGCTTCCTCCTGCCATGCCTGCCGCTGAAGGGATCCGCTTCGACAGGACGGCTTCTACGCCTTCCGTAAGACCGAATTCTTCCTTTAGCAAACGAATCGCTTTATATACCAGATTCGTCTCGTCAAGCGGAACTCCGGCATCTATAGCAGCCTTCGCTCCCCGCAGCATAATCCTATCTTCCGGCAGCTTACGCAATACCAACGTATCCGCCAGGGAAATGCTCTGCATGATCATTCGGACCTCATGGTATCCGTCCTCCCGTTTCCGCAGTACATCCAAGCCCAGATTGATCTTTGCATATGCCTGTAATGTAAGCTCTTTCATTCTTCTCTCCATTCCTGCCCTGATTCGTTATAGATATTTCTTTAACTGATCCGCTTTATCGGTTTTCTCCCACGGCAGATCCAAATCCGTCCGTCCGAAGTGACCGTAAGCAGCAGTCTGCTTATAGATTGGCCGGCGTAGATCGAGCATTTTTATAATGCCTGCCGGACGCAGATCAAAGGTTTCCCGAATGATTTCTACCAGCCGCTCGTCGGACAGCTTCCCGGTGCCGAAGGTATCGACCATAATGGACGTAGGCCTTGCTACTCCAATCGCATAAGAAAGCTGTATCTCGCATTTATCCGCCAAGCCTGCTGCCACGATATTTTTTGCCACATAACGGGCGGCATAGGCGGCGGAACGGTCTACCTTAGTACAGTCCTTTCCGGAAAATGCGCCGCCGCCATGCCGGGCATATCCGCCATACGTATCCACGATGATCTTTCTTCCCGTTAAGCCGCTGTCACCATGCGGGCCGCCGATCACAAAGCGTCCGGTTGGATTGATGAAGATCTTTGTCCCTTCGTCGATCATTTCCTTTGGCAGAACCGGTTCAAAGACATACTTTTTAATATCTTCATGTATCTGTTCCTGTGTAATCCTTTCATCATGCTGGGTGGACAGCACTACCGCATCCAGACGGATCGGCTTTCCGTTTTCATCATATTCTACCGTCACCTGCGTTTTCCCGTCCGGACGAAGATACGGAAGTGTTCCGTCCTTCCTTACTTCGGTCAGCTTACGGGCCAGCTTATGTGCCAAAGAGATCGGATACGGCATCAGTTCCTCCGTTTCGTTGACTGCATAGCCAAACATCATGCCCTGATCGCCTGCGCCGATCGCTTCCATCTGTTCATTCGTCATCTCCGATTCCCTTGCTTCCAGCGCCTTATCCACGCCCATTGCAATATCACCGGACTGCTCATCCAGCGATACGATCACACCGCAGGTCTCGCAATCAAAACCATACTTTGCCCGGTCATATCCAATCTCCCGAATGGTTTCCCGGACTACCTTTTGAATATCCACATATCCTTTTGTGGTAATCTCCCCCATTACCAGAACAAGACCTGTTGTAACACAGGTTTCGCAGGCTACCCGGCTCATGGGATCCTGTTTTAACAGTTCGTCTAAAATGGCATCTGATATTTGGTCGCAGATTTTATCCGGATGCCCTTCCGTTACCGATTCCGATGTAAATAATCTTTTTTCCATGTGTTTCCCTCCATGTTTCATATTCTTCTGATTTTTCTGCCTTACATTTCTTCTTATTCATGTAATCCTGACGGAAAGAACTGTCCGCAATATAAAAAAGTCCGAATAATCGGACTTGAGTGCAGTTCAAATCCTCTTATTGCTCGATTCATCTTCAAAGATGCAGCATAACAAAGGTTATGCTGACTCGCTCCGGCCGGCACCTTCCAAATCTGGGGTTGCCACGGCTTCACAGGCCCTTTTGCCTCCACCGTTCTGAATAAGAGAAGAAGTCAATATTCATTTACTATTTCACCTTACTACAATCCAGTCGATTCGTCAACTGTTGTTTTATCCTGTTTTGCGTTTTCTTTATCGTTTCACAAAAAAACAGGATGGAACTCTTTTCCGGAAAAAGAATCCCATCCTGTTTTATCCTATTCCTACTTAAGTTACCGGTCAAACAATATCCGGCCTCTAGTCTGCCATCTTACACATACGCTCTAACAGAGAATCCCGGTCTTCCTTTGACAACTGGGTGCCATCTATATAAGCATTCAGATCGTAGCCGCCCATTGAATCCAGTATGAATACAAACTGAAGCTCACTGTTATCATATACGCCGGAATCACCGCTTTCTCCCAGCGTTAAGGTGACATTATCGCCATTCGCAGTGATTGTTTTCTGATATGTGCCGTTTGCGGAAACGTTGTCCTCATACGTCCAATACTGATGGGAAACGACAGCGTCCATGATCTGTCCATAGGTCAAGGCATCCTGATGCAAAACCTTCGTATCCTGCACTACCTGTATCTCCGCATATGTCTCTTTATCAAATATCTGCATTTTATAATATTCCAACATCAGCTTCATATTCTCCGGCAACAGAAAATATACTGCTACTAACACTATGACTGCAATCACAATTCCAATAATTACTTTTTTCATCGTTTCAACCTCCTAAAATAATTCTCGTTCCAACTGATTTAAAAAGTCTTCTATGCATTTCATGCGTTTTGTATATTCCAATCGTCCGGCTGCTGTTTTACACCGACGGATTTTTGGCTGATTGATCTGATAAAAATTCTTAATCCGATAATATGCTTTCTTATAGGTGGGATCCGCTTCGCAGGCAGTTGCCATACAATCCCACAGCACACTCATCGCCCCTACCTCATCTAACAGATCGGCATCCATAACGATCCTGCATTCTAAGGATAATTCTTCCTCTGTATCCTTATCATTATGGCGTATGATGATCTCACCAATCCTTCCAATCTTGGCTTCATCATATCCCTGCTCCACCAGATACTCGACCGCCATCTCCGCACTGACCTCTTCATGGGGTCGTTCTTTATCCCAGCCCACATCATGAAGCAGCGCTGCCAGGGCAATAATCTCCAAATCTCCGCCTTCCTTTGCCTGTAGCTTTATCGCCCAACGGTATACCCGCATAATATGTTCATAGCGGCTGCGAAATGGATAATTGTCCGGTCTGCCGCTTCTTGCAGTCATTTCCCTGACAAACTCTATTACCTTTGCGTAATCCATTGTATTTACACTCCTTAACAGCTGTTCATTCAGATGATCGTATCCTTTTACTGCTTCTATAGTGTTCTTTTTATATTTATTTAAAATGCTTTCCTACTATGTTAGCATTTTTCCTATTGAAATACCATATCTTTTTAAAAAAATCTAAAAAATCTGTGCGGACTGAGTTGTGAAGTTTCTCATAACCGTTACCAATGCAGTTAACTCCGCCCAGGCACCCTTACGGCACATAGAAATTCCCTCTTAGTGCTGCTCCGTTCCCGACCTGACACGGTTCGTGGGCATCTATTGCGTAAGACCCAAGCTTCAACGCCACTTACAAAGGGCAGCATTATGAAAAAGCGACCCGAATCAGCCCAACACCCCTGCTATAGCGGATTGCAGGTACAGGGCACCGCTAACTCCCCGGCTGCACAGAAACTTGAAAACTATTTAATTATAATAGGTTTTCTACCGTCATTCAAGTATAGCGAAAACTTTTCTTCCTGTCAATGTTTCCCGTTTTTCTTCCCACTGGATTCCTTGAAATATCCCGATCATATGGAACTATCTTCTTCCCTTTGCTGCCGGTTCCGGATACGCAGTTCCTGAAAAAACTTTACCAGTAAGGCAGCGCACTCCTGCTCCCGGATTCCCCGGCGTACTTCTACCTGATGATTGAATTCCTGCATTTGCAGCAGATTTAAGATGGAACCGGCGCAGCCGGCTTTCGGATTCATGCAGCCGATCACCACTTCCGAGATTCGTGCCTGCACGATAGCGCCGGCACACATCTGGCATGGTTCCAGCGTAACATACATGGTACAGCCTTCCAGCCGCCAGTCTCCCAACACCTTTGAAGCCTTTGCAATGGCGTCCAGCTCTGCATGTGCCAGGGCTGTTTTCTTTTTATTTCTTTTATTATAGCCCCTTGCAATGATCCGGTCTTCATAGACAATGATACAGCCGATCGGCACATCTCCCTGACCAAACGCCCGTTTTGCCTGTGTGATCGCACAGCCCATATAATGTTCTTCCTTTGTCATCCTCTTGCGAATCCTTTCAATATAATGTACTATAACTGTAATGTGCTTCCATGCAATGAAGCTGGTAAGGCTTCCGGCCTCTCTCCTCACAGAATCCATACTGTACTGTACTTGAACCTGTTAAGTGTTCATATTATATAATAAAGACCAAAAGAAAAAAAGTCCTATCTTACCTTCTGCCGGACCGGCAGCTACTAGAATGCTTTGAAAAGGAATACGACTATGATCCTGAACTGTGATACTTCCCGTTTGCGGCTTCAATGCTTAAACAGTGCTTCCGCAAAGGAAGTTTTAGGCTTTTATCAAGAAAATAAGACTTATTTCGACCCCTACGAACTGACCCGGCCACAGGGGTTTTATACCATTGGTTATCAAGCCTCTGCTTTGGACTGGGAATGGCGGGAAATCCAAAACAGGCGCAGCCTGCGTTACTATCTTTTTCTTAAGGGGAATCCTCATACCATCATTGGCGTTGTGAATTTTTCTGACATTCGTTATGGCTATATGCAAAAGGCGTCTATGGGATATAAGCTCCATCATGACTATTGGCATCAGGGGTTCGCTTATGAAGCCTGCGTAAAATGTCTGGATATTATGTTCCGGGAATACGGACTCCATCGAATCGAGGCCCGTATCGCTCCTTCTAATCAGCCTTCCATCCGTTTGATCGAAAGGCTGGGGTTTGCCTATGAAGGTCTGGAGCTTCAATCCGCACAGATCGATCACCGCTGGCAGGATCTATATCTGTTTGCCAAGCTGAATCCCGCTTCTAAAGCTATTTAAACCAATTCTATAATCCAGTACCCGAAGCTTCCCGTTTTCATATTGGTGTGCTTGACCGGAACAAAAATATCAAATCCAAATATCTTTGCTATGTACTGCTCTTTATTATCAAAGACTCCCGGCACACCCAGTACCGCCCTTACCGCTCCGTCCTGAAAGCGCAGCTTTCCCAGCATCAGATATTTATAGTTATAATATCCATGTGTCAGAAAACTGTTTACGCCCAACCGCCAGTTTTCCATTTCCAACAGACCTATGTCATTTGGTTCAATCCGGACACAGTCATAGATTTCATGATTTTCAAAATCCGGAAGCTTGGGACGGGCTTCCATCAAACGGATCGTCATTTCCGAAATACAATTCTTTTTCAGTGCGGATTGTTGTAGCTGCGTTTCCGGCTTTTGTTCCTGTTCCGGCTGTTTGATCTCTTCCGCCTGTTTGGCCTCTTCTACCTGCTTGACCTCTTCTGTCTGTTTGGTCTCTTCCTCCTGCTTGACCGCTTCTGCCTGTTTGGTCTCTTCCGACTGTTTATCCATAGCAATGGATTCCAGCTGCTTTTCCTGCCCTTTCTCTTCATCTGCTTCCGTCGGCTCCGCCTCTTTTGCCGCCTGATCGGCTGCGGATTCCTTTGCCGGTTCCTCCTTTGTATCTGCCGGATTTTCTCTTGACCGTTCTTCAAATTCCTGCCAGCCTTCCAGCAGCTCCAGCGAAGTTTCTTTTTTCGTTTTTTCCTTCCATTCCTTGTAGGTTAAAAATAAGCCAAACTGTATATCCTCCTCCGACCATTTACTGACATACATATGCATTTTATCATATACGGCGATCATTCCGTCAAAATCCTCTATCTGACCGCCGGTGTTCCATACATTCTCGCTTGGTGTCTGTTTTCTTAGTTCGCCGCAGCTTCCATTGATAACCAAATCGTCCACATAATATCCTACCGGAGTTCCTTCTTTATCTGCTTTATACAGATAAACCTTATAGCGGCCGCCTTCTATGCCCTGATGATCCAAAATACTTAATGTAAGCCTACAGCTTCCCTGACGCTGCTCACAACGGATATATCCTACATTAACACCCTTTTCTCCTTCAATGTAGGTATATAAATACGAAATAAATCTTTTATAATCCATCATGTCCACTCCTTCTTCCTCTTGCCGGGGATACTGTTCCTTTACATTTTATGAGGAGAATGCCTTCATTATGTCCGTATTTTTTCGACATTTTGCGGATTTTCAGAAAAACGTAAGAAGCAGGATTAGAAATTATAAGATTTATATGGTATCATATGGAATAGATAAAGGGAGTGGTCGCACATTATGGGTTTGATTTTGACAATCATATCGGAAACAGCTTATATATTTTCCTGCTTTTTGCTTGTAGCTCCGCTTCTGCTTTTATGGCAGGCTGTATTCTGCAAAGTGAAAGAACCTATAAAATATATCTTGCTGGCGGCGTTTATCGGATACCTGTTAGCCGTTTTCCAAGTGACGGGCCTTCCTACCTTTCATTCTATCGAGCCAAATCTTATCCTGAATCTGAACCCGTTCAACCTAATCAATACACAGACGTATTTAAATATTGTACTGTTTATTCCCTTAGGTCTGCTTTTGCCGCTTCTATGGAAAACATTCCGAAGAGTTTTCAATATCTTGCTGGCCGGATTGGGGTTATCGCTTATGATCGAGCTATTACAGATTCTTACCATAACACGTTATACCGATATTGATGATCTGATCATGAATACTTTCGGTACGATAATCGGCTTTGTACTCGCCCGATTGTTCCTTCTGCTGTTCCGAAAAAAAACAGCCGTTTCCAAGGAACGTCATGGAACCGGCTGGGGACATTTCTTATTTGTCGTATTTGTATGTCTTTTATTCTGGATGTGCGATTTCCAGTTCATCGCTTAATCTTGCAAAATCTGTTAATGTCAATGCTTCTCCACGGATTGACGCCGATAAGCCCATTCGTTCCAATGCCCGTGCGGTTTCTTCTTTTGTATATGGCAAATCTGCCGCATTGCCAATCCCGTTTATCAGCGTTTTTCTGCGCTGCCGAAATGACGCCCGGATCAACCGAAACATCTTTTCTTCATTCTTTACCTGCACCGGCGGTTGTGTATACCGGGTCAGCCGGACAACCGCAGACCCTACATTCGGTCTGGGGATAAAACAATTCTGTGGAACATTTGCAACGAGATAGGGCCGGGCATAGTATTGGACTGCAAGCGATAATGCTCCGTAATCCTTTGTACCGGGACCTGCCTGCATTCTATCGGCTACCTCCTTCTGCACCATAACCGTAACGCTTTCTAACGGAACATGTTGTTCAAACAATTCCATAATGATCGGGGTGGTAATATAATAAGGCAGATTGGCAACTACCTTAATGGGCTTTCCCTGATTTTGTTCCGATACCAACTGATTTATATCTATTTTTAATATATCGTCGTTCCGTATTGTGACGTTTTCGTACTCCCGTAAGGATTCTTCTAAAATCGGTATCAGCTTAGGATCAATCTCAACCGCTATCACCTGTCCTGCCTGTTCCGCCAGATACTGGGTCATAGTCCCGATTCCGGGGCCGATCTCCAGCACGCAGTCCTGCTTCGTTATATCCGCCGCCTGCACGATCTTTTCCAATACCCTCTCGTCGATCAGAAAATTCTGCCCGTACCGTTTCTGAAACACAAAACCGTGACGCTTTATCAGTTCTATTGTCACCTGTGGATTACTTAGTTTTTCCATACTTTATTCCTTTTCCTGCCGCCTTCAAAAGCCAACAATGCACCTGCTTATTCCTGCATTCGATACAACCGTTTTCCATTCTCGAAGGTAATACGTTTGATCTCTTCCTCGTCCATTCCCTTAATCTCCGCCAACGCTTTTACCACATATGGAAGATAAAGGGAAGAATTCCGTTTTCCCCGATAAGGCACGGGAGCCAGATATGGGCAATCCGTTTCCAATACGATCCTATCCATCGGAAGATAGGCAGCCGCCTCTTTTAGTTTTTTCGCATTCGGGAATGTCAGGACCCCGCCTATCCCAAAATAATAATCCATATCCAGAAATTCTCTTGCCAATTCTTTCGTATACGAATAGCAGTGTATAACACCGCCTATATCGCCGGCATGAAGACTATGCAGCAGATCAACCGTATCCTTCGCCGCATCTCTGCTATGGATCACTACGGGGAGCCCTGTCTGTCTTGCCAGTTCCAGCTGTGCTTCCAGCCATCGGCGCTGCACGTCTTTTTCCGGCTGATCGTAATGATAATCCAGACCAATCTCACCAATCGCAACGATCTTAGCAAGCCCCGCCCATTCCTGTAAACGTAAAAGATCGGATTCCTGCATGCTTCCCACTTCATTTGGATGCACCCCTACTGCTCCGTAAAGAAAGTCGTATTGTTCCGTAAGATTGACCGTAAGCTCAGAAGTCTTAATATCCGCCCCGATATTAACGATCCGTCCGATTCCGTTTCTTTGCATCTGGCCTAACAGTTCTTCCCGATCCGAATCAAATGAAGGATCATCATAATGTGCATGCGTATCAAATATCATAATCTTTTTCCCTTCCGTTTTCTATTGGTTCTATGCTAATTCATATGATAGACAAATGCAAGAAAAAGTTCTATAATGAAGAAGCACGCCAAAGCGTGCATCGGCCATCAGCCTTTGGCTGGCGGTAAGTTTTGCACTCAGTATCAGGAGGGATATTATGAAATTCAATCATAAAAAACTTATTTCAGGGATATTGCTTATAACTGCCCTGTTTTCTCTAAGCGGCTGCGCATTGTTTGGCAATGGGAAACGAACCTATGCTTCTTATATCCAAAGTCTTCTTGACGTCAATTATAAGGCAGAATATGAAGAATACATGCAGATTACCGGTGCGACCCAAGAGGAAGCGCAAAAGGTCTATGACGATGGGCTAAACTATCTGGCAGATGCCCTCATGTCCGCCTATGGAGTTAATGAAGTGGAAGGCTCTAATATCCACGACCAATTTGTAGAACTAGCAGGTGAGATTTACAGCCATGCCAGCTATGAGGTTCAGGAAGTGACACGGACAGACGGTGTATACCATGTGACCGTCATGATCTATCCCATTGACATTTTAAAGATCACCTACGAGGATGTTATTGCTTACATTGAAGACATAAATAACCGGGTGTCAGCAGGAGAATATAACGATTATGAATTAGACGAATATGAAACAGAATACGCGCAGGGCATTATTGATATTTTAAAAAATGCAATTCCAAATATCGGCAATGGAGAAGGCGTTGCCGTTACCGTTACGATCTTGGATAATGAAGAATACTATTACATCAGCGATGCGGATTTTCTGGCGCTGGATAAGGCGATTCTGGAAACTACCATTGTAGAAGACCCGAATGCTTCAACAGAAGCGGTAGACGCTTCCTCAACAGACACGGATTCAACAGATACTTCTTCTGACACTGCTGACACTTCGGAAGCGGCTGTCGAACCTTCTTCGGAAGCGTCGGAACCAGTAGAAGAATAGGGGAAGCTAAGATACTTGTTCCAGCTGTTCTAATTCTTCATCAATCTCCTGCATACGATAATATAGTCCTGCCAGCTTTTGATCGCTGTCCGCCAGTTGTATGCTATATGTCATCTTTTGGTTTTTCTTTGCATATTCCAATGCATCAGGGCTTTCACTGTTTAGCCAGATCCGGTAAATCTGCCGGATCAAAAAGGCCACAGACACTGCTGCTGCCAAAAGCAGGACGACTTTTAATACTGCTCCTGTTCCGTCCATCATGGCAAGCAGCTTTCCTATGACCGGATTCTCTCTGGCACCGTCCCATGCCCGATTGACTTCCTCAAGAAATCGAATCCCACCATACAGGAACAGAAAATATGCTGCCAAGATAATATACCGTACCACCGTTGCAGAAAGCATACTGCGTTTCTGCCGCAGGCAGTGATTTGCAAACTGTTCTTCACTGATCGTCAGATTCAGCCGCTTTTTCTCTTCCCGCAGGTCATAGATATGCATTTGCTTTTCTTCCAGCTCGTCCATCGTATCTTTCTTCCCCTTCCTGTCGCAGCTATTTTTCTAGTCCAAATCCTTTGAGCCTATTCTTTTTATGATATATTCAAAAATAAACACACTTCCAACACTAACTGCTAACAGTCCGATTATGACTGCCCAATGAAACCGTATCTTTGTTTCAGAGAATTCTTGTATGAAAAAAAATGACAGCAGATAAATCAATCCCGGCAAAATAGAATATACGATCAATGTTGTCTGATTACGAGTAATCCAAAATAAAAACGCATAGAACGCTAAAAAAAACATCGCAATTACCGGGAACATAAACAATAGTAAAAAGGCAGATTCCCCTGTTATACTCATCTGTATATCATAAAATCCCTGAATACCTATCCAATATATAGCCAGACAAACCAGCCAGCATAGATAGCTAAAAATGCAGGCAAACACATATTGTGCCAGCCATATCACTTCCGGTGGAAATCCAAATCCGATTAAAAGCCTTAAAATCCCTTCCCGTCTTTCCAAGCCCATACTTTGACTTATGATAACACTGCCAATCGCAATAATTACAGAAGCGGATAATATGAATGCATTGTTAAGCAGCATTGAAGTTATCCACGGATTTTTTATATTCTCTTCCATATACATAGATGGAAGGAACAAATTTGTTCCCACTAACAAAAAAATATAAAATAAAATGATTCCAAAGGAACGACGAAATAAACATATCCATTCTTTCCAAATAATAGCTTTAACAATTCCTCTTTTCATTCCTTCCCACCTCTTTTATATATATTTCCTCTAAGCTTTCCGTAACTTCTGTAATTTCTCGAAACCTTATATTCTGTTCGATTATTTTCTGGATAATCATTTCATTCTTTTCAATGGCCGTATGTATAAAAATCTTCTCCCCCTGCTGCTCCCAGTCCTGATATAATCCCGAAAGCCCTCTTAACAACCGATCACAATCTGCCAGACTGCTTAGCCGGATACATAATCCTTTATAATGTGCCTGCAATAACTCCTCTACGGATCCGCTGCTTAAAATTTTTCCTTGATCGATTATCACAAGTCGATTACAAAAGCTCTGAATTTCCTTCATGTTATGTGAAGTAAACAAAATCCCTCGTTCTCCTGCCGTCATCCATTCCCTTAAAAAACGGATTATCAAATACTGGCTTTCTACATCAAGGCCATCAAATGGTTCGTCCATAATCAGAACATCCGGTTCTTGAATAAATGCTCTGGCTAAAACTAATCGTCGTGCCATTCCTTTAGAAAAAGTTTTTACTCGTTCATTTTTCACATTTGATAATTGCACCATATCTAATAACCGATCCACACTTTTTTCTTTGTCCGGTACTTGATAAAGTCTTAGAAAAAATTCCAGATTTTCTCTTGCGGTTAAATCAGAATACAGGCCATTGTAATCAAACACGATACCTATTCGTGTCTTTTCCCTTTCCTCTCCAAGATATACAGAACCGGTATCTGTCTGGCATAGATTACAAATTATCTTCATCGTTGTAGTCTTTCCTGCACCGTTTGGGCCAATGTATCCAAGAATATCCCCGGCGTTCAATGAAAAACTAATATCGCTAAGCACCTGCTTATTACCATATTTTTTTGAGATTCCTGATAATTGAACTAATTTATGCATACTTATCCCCTCTCAGACTTTTCATATGTCCACATACATTATCTGTATCTAAGTTTCCTTTATTTACTTCTTGAAATAGTATCATACAATCTGAACACAGCCATTGATAAGGACATTTTCCACAATATTTCATGTTTTCTCTTGTCATTCTCCAATACCGTTCAATCATTCTGTTTTGAAACAACGCCTCAAATGATTATTCGTATAAACTTCAGATAGAAAACAATATTTACATCTCATATTACAATCTTCCGTAACATTTAATACGATTTGTTCCATAAAACCAGCCTTTTCTAATGCTGCCTGAACGGATCGTCCATCAAAATCTTGTAACCATTTCTTTTCTCTATTTATATAAAATTCATTTCGATAAAAAGCCCCTCTAATATTTATTAAATCAGAAACAAATTGAACGGCTAAATTTACTTTGCAATTTTCTCCATATTTTTTATGTAGTTCCTTCCTGACCTCATTCTCTGTCAAATCTTCAAAAAGGGAAATACTATTTATTATTATATCACTATTTTTTCTTTATTTTCAATACTAATTTTCAAATATTTTGTTTATTTATTATAATCTGCCTTTTTGTTTCACATTTCAAAAAATTGCTCTATATCATAGATTTTCCTCTATAAATTGCAAAAATATGAATACACTCTCTATGAATCATTTTTATTTCAAGCTTCGTTATTCCGTCTCCTCAAACAGGACGGAATCATACGTTTGTAGATTATCAAAGGAATAGGAATCATCTTTGCCATTATCCAGACATTGTATGGTATAGCTTTTCACCAGACAACCGCTCATGGCAAAGGTAACTACATGACTTCCCGGCACCTTGTCAAAGGTACACGGAACCGTTCCTTTATAATCACCGTCCACATAGCAGTATGCCCCTACCGGTTTTTCAATCGTAACGGTATTTCCAGTCGCCTGTGATTCTGTAGCGCCTTCCTCTGTGGAACCCGTCTGACCGGAGGTGCTTTCCGTTGTTGTTTCCGTGGCGGAAGCAGTACCGCCAGAGCCGGAATCGGTTGTGTCTTGTGTTTCTTCCCCGCCGGATAACTCGATGGTAAATATCTTATATGCATCTCTTACCGTGATATACCCTTCTTTTGTCTCATACCCTTCCGCTGATACCCGAATCTGATGCTTTCCATAGGTCAGTTCGATGGTCTGGGACGTGTCAATGGTTTCTCCGTCGATCATAACCTTCGCATCTGCCGGCGTCACATCAAAATACAGACTTCCAACCGGATCAGGTGCGATCTGAAGTTCGATCAGATTGATCGTGCATTCCTCGTCCCTTGTTACAACAACATTCTTATAACCGCTATGCTCGCCTTTTGTTATCTTAAGCTGATACGTTCCTTCCCGAACCGTAAGCAGCATATCCTCTGTCACCGGCACGATCACGTCATAACCGATCTCGATCATGCCACCGATATAGGTATCATAATTTTCCAGCTTCACATACCCATGTCCCAAATCTACAGTAAGTGAGCAAAGTTTTCCCCCATATCCTCTTGCGGTTATCTGATCCTCCCGGCATACCTCATTGATCCCGATCTGCTTATCCTGTGAAAAAATAACCAGATCGTCCGTATAATGATAGATCTGATTTAAGATCAACGCCTGTTTATTTGCCTTATCAAATTCAAAGCCTGATATTTCCCGTACTTCCCATGCGTCCGGATTCAGTTTGATTTCCAAAAGCTTACTGCTTTCCGTATTATAGACAATATCTACGATCTCACCAAGCTTTAACATAGTCCCGGATATGATCTCATCATATTTATTCCGAACATCTACTCCATTATTATATATCAGGTCATATTCCGTTCCGTCATTGACATTCAGAAAAGACATCCTGCCTGCATCAATATCCATCGATTTTATAACGGCAGTCATCTGTTCTGCTGCCGCATACGGGTCATAAGCAGTCGTATCAGAAGGCGTTTCCTGCCTGCTACAGCCTGCCAATCCTATACATATCAGAAGCATTCCGAAAACAAACTTTACATATCTCATCTGTATCCTCACATTCTCATTCCGTATCTTCCGGTTGCAGTCTATCTTTCTAATATCTAGTATAGCACGGGGGCATATTTTTGTAAATTCAGGTTAAAATGCTCCTGATATACCTGCAAAAGCTTATGTTTCCGTTCCTCCTGCCGAATGACGGTTTGCAGTTTCTCAAAGGTTTTGGGCGGTATCCATGCCTTATTCATGTTGTTGAACTGATTGGAAATCTTCCAGAATTTTTCAGGATACCACAACAAATAGTATAAAAAAACATAATCTTCTTCTTGTAACGGAATCCATTGGTCATACGCTTCGATCAAACGAAGCAGCAGTTCCGGCTGATATTCGTTTTTTTCCATTACTTTACGAAGAAAGGTATACAGATCTACCAACTGATTATCTACCATGAAATGTTCAAAATTAACAGTGGCGATTTCCTCTTTCCCGATCAATATATTATGCTGATGATATGCTCCATGACAGTAATGCCAGTGCCGCTTCAATACGGTTTCCTGCGTATGCTCTAACTGCCGGACGACCGCAACCCCCTGCTTATAAAACGCATCAAAGCATGACAGATACAGATAGTCAAACTCGGATTTTGTCGCTGTCTGACGCATATAGCTTTGAACCCGCTTCATCTCCTGATTATGCCTGCGAAACGTACGGAGCGTCTTTAATTCCGTTCTTTCTACCTCCGGTTCCACCTTTTGCAGCGCTAAATGCAGCTTTCCCAGATTTTTAACCGCCGCCAGCATATCCTCTTCTACCCGGATATTACATTCTTTTCCATCAAAATATTCCTTTAATACATATGGCATATGATAACGGTCACAGGTGATCAGCTCCCCGTCACGGTTCCGTATGAAACGATCGATCGATTGATACCCGGCATCATATAAAGCTTCCTTTAATCTGGCTTCCTGTTCCAGTCGGCTTTCCGAGGTTCCTAAAGGCTGTAACACCCGTATTCCCTTGTCCGTTTTCAGAATCGTAATGCCCCGGCCCTTACAGATTGTTTCAATATTCATGTCATAACATTCCCATACTTCCGACAGCTTCTCAGACAAAATTATCCCCCCATAAGCCTTTCTACGTTCTATCTTATGAGGGGATATAAAAATTCATTCCTTGTTATTCCGTTTTCTTCCTTTGGTAGAGTTGCACCGCCATTGCCTCCAATTCTTCCTTCGTATTTCGTTCCGGCCGCTCTAATACCTGCGTCAGCAACTCGTTTAACAGCCAGCCCATATCCGGTCCGGGCGGAATACCCAGTTCAATGAGCCGCCCTCCATCGATTGCCAGCGATTTTACGCAAAGGCAGTCACCACGTTCCATTATCCGCCGATACATTTGCTGCATTTGGTCATATGCTTCCTTCTTTTGCTCCAATTTATAATCACTCTGTCCCAGCATATCCGCTTTTCGGAGCCTGCTGTAATCCTCGAACAGATCCGGCCCCATTCGGTTTAAGGCTCTTCGTAATCCCTGCTCTGATACCGTTCCATCGATCCCAAAATCATGCCACTCCACCAGACGTTTGACACGGGAAATGGTATCATTATCCATTTTCAGCCTTCGCAGTACCTGAGCGGCAATCGCTTTCCCTTCTGACGGATGTCCGTAAAAATGATCCCTGCCTGTTTCATCTGTTGTCCTGCATTTTGGTTTTCCTGCATCATGCAGTAACGCCGCCCACCGCAAAACCGGCTGCGGCTCGATCTGCTTCATCACTTCAATGGTATGTCTTCCCACATCATAGCAATGATGTCTTGTATGCTGAGGCGTTTCCATCATGCGGTCAAATTCCGGAAGTATGATTTCTGTAATGCCTAATTCATATGCGTCGATCAGGCACTCCGGATGCGGAGAGATGATCAGTTTCGTTAATTCTACCTGAATCCGCTCTGCACTAATATCCTTCAAAAACACAGCCTTTTCCCGAATCGCCTGTCTTGTCCCTTCTTCAATCCGAAACCCAAGCTGCGCCGCAAAACGGATCCCGCGCAATATCCGCAGAGCGTCTTCATCAAAACGTTCCTGCGGAATTCCCACACAACGGATCACACCCTGCCTTAAATCCTCAACCCCATGAAACAGATCGACAAGTCCTTCTTCCTGATTATATGCCATTGCATTTATGGTAAAATCCCTTCGTTTTAAATCCTCCTCTAAGCTGGTTGTAAACGTCACTGTCTCCGGCCGCCGATGATCCCTATAGCTTCCATCGACCCGATAGGTCGTCACTTCATATCCTTTTTTGTCCATCATTACCGTAACGGTTCCATGCTCAATTCCGGTATCGACTGTTCTCCGAAAGATGGCTTTTGTTTCCTCCGGTGTAGCAGAGGTCGTTATATCCCAATCCTGCGGCGTCTTTCCCAGCACGCTGTCACGGACGCAGCCACCGACGATATATGCCTGATGTCCATGCTGCATCAATGTTTTAAGGATATATTCTGCATTTTTCGGCATTTGAATTCTCTGCATTTTCCCTTTTCCCGTTTCCTGAAATCCTTCTTCTTTCCACTATACACCTGTGTTTTTATCTCTGTCAAATTCGTATAAAGAGTGTTATGGACAACGGACATTTCACGATACCTTTGCCCGAAAAGGCGCAACCGGCAAACCGCTTTCCCCATACAAGGTAACGATACCAAAATTCGTCCACGCATAACGAACCGCCTTCGGCAGCAAAACGGACGCACAGGAAATCAACAGCTCTGTCTGAGAAACGATTTCCGCATGTGCCGGATAAAACACACCGTCATCTCCTGCCAGCTCAAATAACGTAATCGCACTTCCTTTTACCACAAGGCTTTCACAATGGAAGGTGATCCGAACCTTTGCGCCTTCCCGCCTAACCTCCTGATACATGGGAGCGTCGCTTTTACATGGGATCCCATAAATGTGATTCATGCAAATCAATGCCAGACGCCCTCCGACCGTCTGCTTATCAGTCGGATGAATATTGCCATATTCTCCGCAATCAATCAACACATTTAAGTAAGTATTGGGTATGCTCTGTGCCGCAAGCATCTGCTGTTCTCGAAGGATAGCCCAGCATTTATCGTCCTCCATTCCCTTTTCCGTAAACATCGGAAGCTGGTGCAGGATAAATGGCGCTTCCTCATCCTGCCATTTTCTTCTCCAAAGTCCAATCAACTGCTGCATCAGACATAAGTAGCTTTCTGCTTTATAGGTATCTTCTTCTCCCTGATAGTACCAAAATCCCCGAAGCGTATAGGGCATCACCCGTTCCAGCATCGCATAGTACGGGTTCCCCGGCCGGAAATTCGAGCTTCGTCCTGCCGGCTGCGGCCACGGGCAGGTGCCAACCGCTTCATTCAGATATTCCCATGTCACTTCCGGATTCTTTCTTCGTTCTTCCTGTATCCTATCATCCCATAGTTTCCACTGCCGGTTATATGCTTCCATTTCCGCCGCATACTGTTCGTCTGTCTTATCCCCGATCTTATTATCATAATCTTCTACGTAACCTCTTGTTTCCGGTGTACGCATTAAGGTTTCTCTATCCATCCAGCAGGTCGCAGATGTGCCTCCGATATAACAGCCGATGACTCCAATGGCAACCCCCAGTTCCTGATACAGACGTCTGGCACAAAAATAAGCGACTCCGGATACATCGCCGGCCTGTTGCGGCGTACATACCTTCCAGCGTGAATGCATCTGCTGCTCTAATACCTGTTCCGTAAGAACGCCTGCTTTTACCACATTGTAAAACCGAAGCATATCATAGTCAGCATTTTTCAACTCCTCTTCCGCATGGTCGCAGTTTTGCAGTTCCAGTTCCATGTTGGACTGTCCGCCTGCCAGCCATACCTCTCCCAGCATGACATCTTGAAAACGAATCGTTTTCTTTCCGCAGACCGCTTCCATATCATAGGGGCCTCCGGCCGGCAAAGGAGCCAGCTTTACCTGCCACCGGTTTTCCTGAATGATAGTCGCAGCAGTTTGTCCTGCTACCGTTATCCGTACTTGTTCCCGCTCCGGTCCGGTTCCCCAGACCCGGATTTCTTTCTCTCGCTGCAGCACCATATGATCGCTGAACATGGGTGCTACGGTAAAGACTTCCTGTTTCATTTTTGAACCCCCTTTAGAAACTCCAGATTTTCTGAGATCAGCTTACACCGCTGCGTGACGCAATCCACGCTCCGATAAGGGTCCGACGGGGTATGAAATACATAGTCCAGCAAACGGTCGATCGTAGTCGTCGCCACATGGATCCGGGTATCCGACGAGGCATAATACAGGAAAACATCACCATTTTCTCTTGCTATCAGTCCATTGGTAAATACAACATTTGACACGTCTCCCACCCGTTCTTTTCCAAGAGGCGCCAGCAACAGTCCGGAAGGCTCTGCGATCACCTGTTCCGGGTGTTTTAAATCCGTCGCAAAGGCGTACAGTACATAACGCAGGCCTGCCGCCGTATTCCGAACTCCGTGGGCAATATGGATCCATCCCTTTTCCGTCTTGATCGGCACGGCGCCGGCTCCGTTCTTCACTTCTGTTATGGTATGATACACCCGTTTGCTGATTATCTTCTCTTCATCGATCACCGCATGTTCAATATCTTCGCATAGGCCAAATCCGATCCCGCCGCCGGAACCGGTATCAATGAAATCATCCATCGGACGGGTATAAAACGCATACTTTCCGTCAACGAACTCCGGATGCAGTACTACATTCCTTTGCTGCGGAGAGTGAAGCGTCTTTAGATTATCCAGACGTTCCCAGACTTTTAGATCTTTTGTCCTGACAATACCTGCCTGAGCGACCGCCGCACTCAAGTCCGGCGAACCTGTATCTTTGCTTTCGGAGCAAAACACACCGTAGATCCATCCGTCTTCATGCTTTGTTAACCGCATATCATAAACATTCGTTTCTTCCTTGCAGGTATCCGGCAATAAAATGGGATACTCCCAGAATCGAAAGCCATCGATCCCATTTTCGCTTTCCGCCACCCCAAAGAAGGATTTTCGGTCATTCCCTTCAATCCGGGCAACCAGATAGAACTTACCGTTCCATTCTATGGCGCCGGCGTTCAATACTGCATTTACGCCCAAACGCTCCATAAAAAAGGGATTCGTTTCCGGATTCAGATCATATTTCCACGTCAGGGGAATATGTTCTCTGGTAAGAACCGGATATTCATAGCGTTCAAAAATACCATTATAAAACCGGCTTTTCTGGTTCTTCCGCTCCAGCAATCGCTGATAGCGTTCCTGTTCAATATAATACTGTGGGTGCAACATCTCCATATCCTCCTTTTCCATGTTCAACAGGCGTCTCCACCTTTTCTTACCCGCTACAGTTCAATATAATTATAATCAATATCCGTTTTATCCAAAGCATCTGCCAGCCGCTCGCCAGCGGTAAAGATAACCGTCTGCTCAGCCGGATAGTCTGCTATGCACTTTAGGGCCGCCAATAACCGGTTGTCATCATAAGAACCGAATATATCATCCAACAGCAGAGGCATTCCTGCATCGCTGATCTCTTCTGCCACTGCCAGCCGAACCGCCAGATAAATCTGTTCTAAGGTTCCCGTACTTAGAAATTCTGCACCCAGATAACGATTGTCTGAACGTACCTTGACGGTCAGCTGCTCGTCCAATCTTACATCTGTATATTTTCCTTCCGTAATCCGGCCCACCATCGCCGATACGCTTCGATTCAACCCAGGTCCGTACTGGTCATATATCGTGTTGGATAATTCCTGAATCGTTTCCGCTGCCAGTTCAATCGCCTTAAGTTGAATATCTGCTTCCTCTATCTGTTTTTTCACTTCCGCATAATGTTTCCTTAGCTCCTGCTGGTTTGCATATTCCTCCAACAGTTCGTTTTCCTGTACCTGCAGATCTGTCAGCCTTCTGCTGTATTCCAGTATCTTTTCTTTTGTTTCTTGCATTTCTTTATTATGTGACGGTTCTGCTGCCGGTTTCTTTTCCTCGGCAGCTCCCTGTTTTTCCTTTGCCTTTTTCTTCGAGCGCTTTCCGGTCTTTATCATAAACCAGATATAAAGGGTAACCACTGCTGCGATCACACAAAGCCAGCCCTTATAGTGCATGGATACCGGAAGCATAAAAATCACCAGCAGAAGAAGGGCAAATAATCCAAAGGCAAATAATACTTTTATAAAACTAAGGATCCCTTTTAGCTGGGGATCGATTATCTTTTTTTCTTCTTCACTCAGCTTCCATACAGAACGTTCCTGCTTTTCCTTTTGTTTTTTCTCTCC